>NZ_JBSGEZ010000085.1:0-26637 GCF_053603155.1 Nocardia sp. NPDC004260
CGCGGTCGCGCTCGCGGTAGCGCCGGCAACCGCCCTGGCAGCCCCGGTCCTCGCTGCCCCGCTGACCCTCGAACCCGCCGATCCAGCCCAAACCGGCGAACAGGCCCAGCCCGACGATCAAGCCGAGCCCGCGCCCGGCCCCGCCGACCCGATCCACGGCGGTGGCGGCAGCCACCACCTCTCCCACGGCGGCGGCAGCCACCACCTCTCCCACGGCGGCCTGCCCTCCACCGGAAGCGCGTTCTGAGCCAGCCGTGACCTAACCCCTGGCGGCCACGGTTCCAGTTCGGTACGTCGACCTACCGGCTCGCGCCGCCGACGAAGTGACCGCCAGGGCAAGGCCGACAACCGTTGGCCCACGATGACCGCCGACGATCTCGGCCCGGCCGGTACCCAGCGGGCAGTCACCGGCACACCGGTCACCCCGTCCAGCGCTACCGCAAACGGGTGCTACCCCACAACGGGGCGGCAGAAAAGCCGCAACGGTTCAACACGCGTTTCAACCGCTGTGCGTGTGTTTCGTCCTTCACGACCACACCGTATGTGCGGGCCTTAAGGCCCGCGCGATGCTGACCCGACCCGAGGAGTCGGTGTCCTCGATCGCCCGACTGCTGGGCATCTCACGGTCCACGCTCTACAAGTACGTTCCCGAACTCGGCAAAGGCCACGGTCAACTCACCGCCGGGCAGGATCGCCCGATACCCGAAGGTCAGCAAATATGACCAGCTGCTGCCGTCCGGCCGGGCCACCCAGGCGTAGCCCGGTCGCCCGCCGGGAGGTCGTCTACAGGCCGACAGATTCGAGCATGTTCAGCAGGATCTCGGTGTTGGTCAGTGCCAGGTGCAGCGCTTCACGCGCGGCGCGCAGCTGACCGGCCTGGTCGGCGAGAGTCTCCATATCGCCCTGCACCACAGCGTCTTGGCTGGCGGCGATCACTCCCAGCAGTGTGTGCAGGGCCGTGACGGCGTGCGCGGCGGCCAGCGGGATCGGGCCGACTTCCCGGTTCTGCGCCATCATCCGCAACGGCGTCCCCGCACGCAGCACCTGCCAGCGAATGAACTCGATCCGTTTGACAGGATCTTCATCCAGCCCCACCCCGGCGGCGGTGAGCTGCTGCTCCCAAGCGGCGTGGCGAGCCTCGGCGTCGAGATCGACCGCATCAGCCAGCGCCGCCTCGGTCTGCACCATCCCCAGCAGCGCATTGACCATCCGCACCCGGTAGGCGTCCGCCCCGCCTAGGCGATCCGCCTGGGCGGCATGTTCGGCCGAGGTATTGCGCCCCTGATACATCCCCAAAGCCGCCATGGCCGCAGCGATCTGCTCGACCGTGACAGGCCGATCCCGCCCCTGATGCTGTTCGTGTTCACTCACCCGGGAAGGCTATCGCCACCGCGTGCCTGCACGTCGGCGAAAGCCACACGGGCAGAGACCCCCAGGCAGCGGCGCGTTGGTACGCCCCATCCCGGATCGTCCCGACCTGCACAGTGTCCGGTTTCGCGCACGAAAATGTTCTCCGGACTTGACCGAGCTTGCGGTCGGCGAAGTACTTTCGAGCCCTCGGTGGTCGCCCGGCTGCTGGGTGTCTCCCGCTCGACCATCTAGGAGTACGTGCCCGAACTCGGCAGTGGCCGGGCACTCCCGGCAGGTCACGACTCGTCGCTTCCGGATGCCGGTGAGCGCGACCAGGCGTCGGTCTCGGTTGCGTCGCGATAGCTCTCCCTGTGGCCGGTGGGGAACCCGGTCGGCGCTGCGGCCAGGGCAGCACCTCGGCTATCGACGCGGGGTGCATACCGCATCACACCTGCACGTGCAGATGCACGATCGCTGCGCGTCTGATCGAGCCCCGTTGGCGGCGGATCCAGGCACCATAGACCATGGTGCGCCGAAACCCGGTGCACAACAGGGGAACTGGTACAGGGAGGTTCCTGTGATGGCTGACCGCAGCGTGCATCGCCGCGCCTACGAGTTGTGGACCGACGAACGCAACATCGAACTGGTCGAGCTACTGCGCACCGGGTTGCCGATCGAGCAGATCGCCGAACACACCGGCCGCAGCGTCTCCGCGATCCGGGGACAGTGCCGCAAGCTCCTTCCACCGCACTACCGCATCACCGACGCCACCGCGGCGCCGACGCTGCGCATGCTGCTGGCGACACCGGATTTCGACTGGCGGGAGCCACTGCGCGAACGCCACCGCCGCGCCCGCAGCGTCTACTGGGACACCGAGATGACCACCCAGTTGCGCCGAGCCTGGACCGACACACGACCACTGCCCCAGATCTGCGAGGAATTCGACGCCTCCGAAATCGAGATAGCCCGGCAGCTGATGCGCCTGGATCTGGCCGAGAACATGCGCGAAGTCGCCGCCCACCTCGGCTGCGACCCGGCCGGAACGCTGGCCGGGCGGCTACGCGTGGCCGCCGACCGCACCACGGCCGCGGTCTGGGTCCTGATCATCGACGGCCCCGCCACCGGCTCACGCACCCGCTTCGGCGACGCCGGCCCGGCGCTGCGGCATGTGTCGGTCCACCACGACTACGACACCGCCGAGCTGACATTGGCCGATGTCATGTTCGACCACCTCACCCAAGACGGGAGCATCGACGAGGTCACCGCCACCATCGCCGAACGCACGGTGGGCGATCTGACCGTCGGCTCCGACACCCACCTCACCGGACCTGACGCCCTCCCCGTTTCCCTCGCCCCCACCGCCGAACACCAGGCACCGGACAACGAACCGGTGCCCACCGCCGCCGCGCCACCACCGGTCGACCTCGACGACTCCGCACCGGGACCGGACGACTCCGCCCCGGCTCGGCGGTTGTGGCGTCGCTGGCGAAAGTAGCCATCGCAGCGGCCCACCATCAGGGTGAGGCTGCGGTCCGGTACCAGAAGACTGCTGCAGAATTCACGCGGGCCACCTCGCAGTCTGGCCAGGCATGGTCGGCGACGGTATCGGTTACCCCTCACCCCATGAGGACCACCGACAACCAACCGCACCGGCCCCGCTCCATTTCTGAGGCGCTGTCGGGGGATGCCGCCGCTCGTCGTGCCCGCCACGAAGTGGTGAGCGCGCTCGTCCCGTGATGCGCATTCCTGCCGATGAGCCGTCATCACCGCACCCTGCGACCAGCGAGGTCCATGCTGTCGTTCGAGAAGGCGACCATGATCAGCGGTATCGCGTTCTGCTGTGGGACGCCGAAGGCAACGCTCTCATCGCGGGCTCCGGCGGCGGACTCGACATCGCTTCCCACCGCCGAGGATTCGTCCGCCTGGAAGGCAGGCCCTCACAGGCAGGTGATCAGACCCCACTGCTGCCCCCACTCCACCGAGAATAGGGTTCCCTTATCACTCAGCAGATATTCATAGGGGAATCGCAGGGAAATCGAATATGCATGTGGCTACGCGAATCGGCGGCCTGGCAGCCGACTGGGAAGGGAGAAGCCACTGGGGTTCCCGGTGACCTGGTCGAAGTGCGGGAAGCGGGGCGTGTGCGCGGGTGGTCTCACTCGTCCTCGGCGAGGGCCCCGGACATACCGGGCCGCGATACTCGTCGATCCGGGGGAGCCGCGATAGTCTCGATCGTCCTCGCCGCACAGTGTCGAGGACGCCTCACCGCCGCTTCGACCCCCGAGCCCTGCACCGGGGGTCGAAGTGCTGCCCTGGCCACCCCCGGGGGGCGGATTTCGGTGAGGCGCTGTGCGGGGCAGTGTTTCAGGACGTGGATCGGGGGGTGGTGGGTGTGGGTTTGTAGTGGCGGCCGCCGATCGTGGTCGGCTGGTAGCGCACCCGCGGGTCGGGCACGATCGTGCGGTCGCGGGGGCCGGTGATCAGGGTGATCGGCCCGGTAGCGGTGATCATCACGCGAATGTTCTCCTCACCGTGTGTGGACGGGGCGGTTTCAGTCGCCGAGAGAGGTGATGTGCCCGAACTGGTGTTCGTAGTTGCTCATGGCTTCATCGAGCGTGCGCATCAACCGGAAGATCAACGCGGGCGGGAACTTCACCCGCGCGGTGACCTGCACCGGTTGGCGCATCACCGGCCCGTGCTGCCCCGCGGCGGCGGGTTCGGCGGGCAGATACACCAGGAAATCCAGGGTGAAGTCGGTGCGGTTGTACCAGCAGGTGAACCCGTTGGCATACACCCCCACACTCCAGGCGTCGGGCACGATCACCTCGACATCGATGTCACCCTCGGGCGGCCCGGGCGGGTTCGGGGCCTCGCTCACGACCACTCACTCCCGCGCGGTGGGGTGGTGCCGGGCGGCGGCCGCACCGGTGTTTTGATACGCCGCCGCCCCGGCACCGTCCTCACCGAAGCCCTCTCCTACCCGGACTCACCCCGCTCAGCGGCCTTCCAGCTGACGGGCCTGCTGACGGATCTGGTGCAGCTGCAACTCCCACTGCCCGGCGCGGTCCTGGGCGCGGGTGGCCTGGTCCTCGGCCTGCTGCGCGAGCTGGGTGGCCTGATCGGCCTGATCGGCCGCCGAAGCCGCCCGCTGCTGGGACTGGCCGGCTTCGCCTTGGGCCTGCTGAGCCTGGGCTTGAGCGCGGTCGGCCTCGCTTTGGGCCTGCTGGGCCTGATTCGACGCCAACACCGCCGCCTGACGGGCCTGCTGCGCCTGCTGATTGGCCTGGCTGGCGTTGTGCTGCGCGGTCTGCGCCTGGTTCTGCACCTGCCTAGCCTGGGTCTGGGCTTGACGCGCCAAACCACTGGCTTGCATCGCGTACTGGCGCGCGCTCTGGGCCTCCTGGCGGGCTTCGTCCAGCCGCAGCCGCAGCATCTCCACCTCCCCACGCACATCCACCACATCCTGACGCTGACCCTGCGACGACCGGTTCTCCGTGCTCGTGTCCTGCGCTGCCATCTGAGTTCCCTTCCGAAAGTGTGGACGGTTGCATTTCCAACTGGGACGAACTCGCTCGACCGGCACATACTCCCATCACCACCACCGGTCATCAGCAACTTTGAAGCAATCGCCCGGAAATGCAGGCGAAACACGCCGCGGACCACTACTCGGCAGCCTGCGCACACCCACAGCTACCCAGACAGATCCCGCATTCCCTCGCGAGTCGGTGAACTGTCCGGTGCCGGTAAGAATCGCGCTACGAGGCAATCGAGGCGCGATATGGCAACAAAGGTCAGCAAACACTCCGGTACTGGATACGTCGATAGCGCCAACTTGATTCAAGATCACACGATAGCCGTTTCACCTGGGGGTCTCTCTCCCCATATGCCCCGGGTGACGCCCTCCTCAGCGGCACCCGCCTACCGCGATCGACCGTTGCCGCCGCGCTCGACACGCGTCGTCAGTAACGCCACGATCCGGGCCTGGGCCGACCCCACGGCAGCCAACTTGCCACGTATCTCGGCGAACTCGTTGTACACCTGGTCGAACTGCCCGCTCACCCGCATCGGCCAGAGCGGACATAACGGCCTGCCGGAACTCGCGGATCTGTGTGCCCATCTCGGTCACCCCCCGCTGCGCGCCGCCGGCCAGCACTCGCGCCGCCGCGACATCCTGCTCGACAGTGCGCAGCCGCTCGGCCAGCTCACCGACCCGCGCCTCCAGCGCAGCCAGGCGAGCTTCCAGGCCCTCCGACGCCATACCCAGCAGCCTACGCACAGTGGTCGTGACGCCGCCGCTACAACTCGGCTGCCGACACCACCACCGTGGCCGCGGCTGCCATGACCGGCCATGAGCAGGGTGGCTAGCGGCCCCCCTGACAGGAACCGGGCGAGTCGGTGCGAGGTCGGTCAGTTGGGCAGCACCCACTCGTTGCCGCGGGTGCGGTCCGCCAGCCGGACACCCCGACCCGCTCGGGTCTGCGCGACGATCTCGCCCAAGCGGTGGTGGCGGGCCTCGGCGAGAGCCGCGTTCCACAACACGGCGGCTTTGGCGGGTGTCATCGACTCCGGGTAGATGATCACGCCACGATTTCGATCCCATCGCAGCGACACCGCCGAACACGCCCGATCGACAGCGTCTTTGAACGCGCCCTCGATCAGGGGCTCGTCCCCGGCCAGCGGACACGCATCAGCATCCGGCGGCTCCGAGACGTAGTGGTCGGCCAGATACGCCATCACCCAACCGGCCTCCCCGACAGCCTCCTCCACGTCCCATCCCTCGCGCAGCTCAGGCATGCCGCGGATCGTAGCCGCAGGCATCGACAACAACGGGCAGGGTGAACTCGACGCGCTCGGGCCGACCGCCGAGGCGACCCACGCTCGGCACCGACACCACCGACCGGCCACCGCGTAGCCGACCCCGCAGCGACCGTCGCGCGCCGACAGCACACACCATTTCCACCCCCAGTGCGCAACCGGGGCATTTCGTCCGGCGAAATTCGCCGGGATCCGGGTTACACCTCCTGCACCTGCGTGGCCCGCAGTCGAGTGTTTCGTCCGGCGGAACTCGTAGCGTGGTCGATGTGTACCTCGACGATCCTCCCAAGTACTGCCCTCAGTGCACGTCGCTGATCGTGCACCCCCGCCGCGGCCGCCGCCGCCGATGGTGCTCGGACGACTGCCGACGACGCGGCAGCGAGCACGGCATCCGCATCCGCGAAGTCGTGCTCGAGAAGGAAGTGCAGCGGCCCGAACGGATCTCCCTCGAGCGCCAGATCGCGCGACTGCTGGAGGATCCCGACGCCACCGAACTGCTGCTGCGCACCCTCGCCCACCGCTGGCGCCACCACGGACCCGACACCGCCACGCGCCAGAAGCTCAGGCCGACAATCCTCGACCTGTGGCAGGCATTCCACACCGCCACCGACCCAGACGCGGCACGGAATCCGCCGGCGAAACTCCCCGCCGCCGCCGCCGAACACCGCGCCGCCGTCGAACGAGTGCTGTCCTCCCCGAAGTCGATCCGCACCGTCTTGATGCGCGTGCGCGACATGCTCGACGCCGGACAGTTCCCCGCCACCACAGCCGGTCCAGTACACAACGGCATCGCCTACCTGGTCCACCAGAACACCCCGCCGCGCCACCGCCAGTTCTACCGAGCACGCGGAAACTGACCCCCTGCTGACACCGGCCGTGTGGTCCCAGTGGCAAGCGAGCGAAGCTCGTGCGGCAGCACCTTCCAAGGCGACCACGCGCCCCCACCGCAGCGCTCGGCACCGGCCGCCGCCCCCCTCCTCTCCCATGAACTGGCCCCAATGTCTTGTTTCTGTCCCGCCCCGTCCCCGATTTGTAGACCACCCTCGATCCAGGCATCGCAGAGCGAGGGTGGTCTACAAATCGGCGCCCGCGACGAAGGGGACGGGGCGGGACAGGATCCTCGCTCAGCTCAGCGCCCATATCGAGGGTGGATTAGCCCCTGGATTACCCCCTGGACTAGGCCCTGGATTACCCCCTGGCCCCAAACCCTGCGCTAATCCTTCCCCTAGTCCAGGGGCTAATTCAGGGGTGTCACCGTCCGAGATCCTGCAGCCGGACCGTGCATCAGCGGCCTGGAGCACCCCTGCACCCCAAGGGAATCAGAGCCCCCGGCCCTGGTCGGTTCCGCGGTCGGGCCCGAGGTCGGGATGCGGTTCTGGCATGTGACGCTGCCAGGACTTGCCTTCCTGCTGGGATGTTCGCGGCTGCTGCTTCGAGTTCTCCGGAGCGGATTCCATGTCGAGGTCGTAGCCGTAGCCGTAAGGATCGAGGTCGAGGCCGGTGTCCGCGCTCGGTGTGGTCCAGCCTTTGGATCGCTGCATGAACCGGGCGGCACCGAGCTCCGAGCGTGACCGCGGCGCCTGTTGCTTGCGCGCTTTATGCACACTCTCGGCCCGCTGCTCGGAGGTCATGCGACCGCGGTAGGTGTGCTCGGTTTCGACCTTATCGAGTTCGTGTTCGAGGATGTGCAGCATCCGGGAGTCGGCGGTGAGCGCGGCCGCGTCGGCCTGGACGGCTTCACGCACCCGGCGCTGACATTGCGCCTGGTTGGCGTTGCGCAACACCGCGGCCCACTCCTCCTGCGGCACCCCGGTGTCCTCGGTCGCGGCGTCGGCGGCGCTGCGGGCGGCCACGGCGGCCGGGGCGTGCTGGTCGATTTGCTCGCTCACCTCCGCGATCTGGGCCTCGAGACGGGCGCGGACTCGCGGACTCCACCGCGAGGTGTTGGCGTGCTCGCGTTCGAGCCGCTCACGTTCACGCTCCCGCGCGGCCTGCTCGCGTTCGAGCCGATCGGCCTCGTCGAGGGCCTGTTTCGCGGTCTTGATCGCGGCGGCCTGCTCGGTCAGGGTCTTGTTGTCCGCCCGCACCTGCGCGAGGAGCGGGCCGCCCAGCCGACGCGCTTCGAGTTCCTGGCGCAGCGCCGCGATTTCGGCGCGGCGGTGCAGCAGCTCCCCGCCCAGCTGGTCGTCGTCCCACGTGCGCGGGGCGAGGTCGTGCCGCGCGTATGCGGACTCCAGGATCGAGGACATGCGCAGGATCGCCCGCTCGTCCTCGGGCAGCTCGGTGTAGAACGGCCGGGACAACCGGCGCGGAACCGGTTTGACGGCCGGCGCAGTCAGCGGTGCTTGGGCTCTGGCTTGGGCCTTGGACAGATCCGGCTGGGTACGGCGCGGTTCGGCCGGCGGTGCGGGAGTGGTGGTGTCGAGCAGGTTCTCGATGCGCCACGACAGGACCGCAGCCATGTCGTCGGCGGTGCCCAGCTCCCGCGCCCGCACCACGGTGGTGAGGTCGTCGATCGCGTCCCGGCCGCCGGATTCCAGCTCGGCCAGCCGAGACAACAGCGCGGGCCATGCCGGTGCCGTAGTCACATCCGGCACCAGATCCTCCGCCGCGGCGGTGATCTCGTCGATCCGGTCAGCGCCGAGCAGCTGCTCGGCCTCGGTCACGACATCTTCGCCGAGCACCTTCGCCACCCGCCGCGCCGTCGCCGACGTGAACACCTGGGCAGCGTCGCGATCCCATGCGAACCGCCGCTCGGCCAAGTCCGCTTCCCACGCCCGGCGCACCGGATCCAGATGCCGCAGCGACTGGTCGATATCGACCGCGCGCATCACCTGCAACCGCGCCCGGTGGGCGCCTGCGATCCGGATCGCGATCGCGATCGCGATCAGCAGCAGCACCAGCAGCGCCGCAACGATGAACGCGGCGACCTCGGACGCCTCATCACCAGCGCCGCGCAGACGAGATCCGCCGGTGCGGGTGGCCTCCTCGAACAGCAGCGCCGCAGCCGCACCCAAACCGGTGCGGGTGCTTCCCGCCAGCCCACCACGGCCAGCGGTGCGCGGGCTGTATCGCTGGCTCGCGGACGGGACTTGCGCGCTGCGCGCGAGCTCCTTCGCCGCCGCCGCGAACGGGCCCGGTGTATCACCCTCCAGGGCCTCGCTGAACGCGGCGAACACTCCCGACGCCTGCCCAGCGGCCCACGCCCACTGAGCCCGGTCACTGGTCGGGATCGCGTCCAGGCGCCGCTGCCACTCACCGATCTCGGCCGCGGCCGCGCGCCACGTCTGCGGATCCTCCAGATCCGGGCCGTCGCGCCGCGCACCCGATCGGGCCGCCCGGCCGTGCCAGGCGGTGACCGCGTCGGCGCGAGCCTGCGGTGAATCGGCCCAGTGCTGTTCCCGCAGCGCGGTCAGCGTGAGGTCGTTGTCGAGCTTTCCGCCGCCGACCCACGGCCCGACCTCGACCCCGTCGCGCCGCCACCGCACCGAATAGCCCTCGACCTCGGTGCGCCCACCCGCGGCGTACCGGGGCCGGATCGACACCCCGGCCTCGCGCAGTGCGTGCACGAATTCGGTCTCGGTGTCGGTGCCGGTCGCGGCCGCGCGCACCACCCGGCGAAGTCGTTCGCGCTCGGTTTCCAGTGCGCCGGTGCGCTTGGCGCGCTCGATCTCCGCGCGGGAATTGCCGCTGTGCCCGCCGCCTTCCTCCCGAGACTTGAGCACCCGCAGGCCGAACTCGTGCTCCAACTCGTTTGCGACGTCCTGGGCCCGGTTGCGGTCCCCCTTCCGCTTTCCCGGCCCGTAGTCGAACGTCGAGACCTTCGATCCGTCCTCGCGGATCAGGCTGGCCGCGATGTGGATGTGCTCCTGTCCGTCGCCGCGCTCACCGCTGCGGCCGTGCCGCACCGCCGCCCACCGCGCGGGCGCGACCTTTCCGTCCGCACTGCCGGTGAACCCCATCCGCGCCATGAACTCGTTCGCGAGTTCGGCCCATTTCTCGTCGGTCAGCTCCTCGCCGGGATTCAACGCGATCACGCAATGCCACACCGGGGCGTTGCGCATCGTGCCCTTCTCGCCCTTCGCCGCGGGCTCGACCACATCCGCGCCAGGGCCCCGGCCGCCGACCCCGGCACCGACTTTCGCGCGCATCCGAGCTTGCGTGCCGTGCAGCTGGCGCGGCAGATCCAGCTCGTGCGCGATCGCAAGAGCCACATCCCTCGACGCCCGCTTGTCCTGCGGCCCATCGAAATCGCGCAGCCACTCCGCCTGCATCACGCTCGGCGACCCCGCGATCACATGGCGGTGACGGTGCTCGTTGTTCTCCCCCTCCCCCAGCAGGTACACCATCAACCCGCCGATCTTCTGCCCGCGCGAGATCTTCGGAATCACCGCCGCACAACCTGCCGCGACAACTGCTCGATCGCCGCGGCGCGCTCACCCAGATCCGCGATCAACTCCCGCAGATCCGCCAGCACCTCCCCCAACTCATCACCGTCGACGACACCGTGCGTATTCGCCACCCGCGCGATCTGGTTCAAGTTCGCACCGACATGACCGAGTTCAGACAGGCGCACCTCGTGCAACGACCGCGCCGCCGACAACAACGCCGCCGACAACGCCTTGCGCTTCGCCCACGGCAACCACGGACCCTCCCCCCGCCCCGACTTGCGCGGCGAGGCCGCCACCAACTTCTCATCCGAACCCGCACCCGGAAGCGCGGACTCGACCAGAAACCACGGCACCGTGGACGGGATCTCCTCCGCCGCCGCGCGCACGGCGTCGTACTCGGCCTCCGACAGCACCACCTGAACCGTCTTCTTCGGCCCGATGATGTTCGGCCGGCGCTTGCGCTTCTCGTCTCTCTGGATCTGCTGCGAACGCCGTGAACTGGCCGCCGAAGCCTGACTCTTGACCACCACCAACCCACCTCTCCTACTTCCGTTTCCGGCCCCGTCGACGGGCGGAAAACCCATGCCCAGCGCAGCGACCACCCGTCCCCGGGTGGGGTTCCTCCCTCGGAGGAACGCACAAATACCTATGGTATTTGTTAACTTGCTCTGGGGCTGAGTATTCAGCGTACCGGAACGTGAGGTGTTGGTGCGGTGGGAAATTGACTTCACTGCGCGGTCAATTTCAGTGCTGTGAGTTGGTTTTCGCGGCTACGGTTCGCGGTATGGCTGGGTCACATGCAGAGCGCGCCGATGAGCTGGCGACGCAGGCGAGTCGAGAACCGGCCGAGAGGCCGCCGAGCGAGTCATGTGGGAGCGGGTGCGCGCGCTCCAGGCGCAAGCGCAGATTCACGCGACCCTGGCCCTCAACAACACCGCCTACCTGCGCGGGTAGTGTTCTGACACGACGAGACCCCGGCGGCTACCTTCCGCCGGGGTCTCGTCTTCTGTTTGGAGCTGGTGCTACTTCCGCAGTTCGATCACCCGGGCGCCTGTGCCCGCGTGGCGTTTGGCGTCGTCCTCCAGCCAGTTGCGCACTGAGGTGAAGCCGATCTTCAGGTCCCGCGCGATCCGGCTCGCCCCGTGCTCGGGGTGCTCGTCGTGACGGGCCAGCACGTGCGCGATCTGCTCGGCTGAGGAGCGCGCTCCGGTCGAGCGGCGCACCTCGTGCGCCCGGTGCCACACCGTCGCGGTGATTCCGGCCGGCGGTGCTCCGTGGGCGGCCTCTGCGGGGTGCTCTGTAGCACCGGTCTGGGTGCTACGCGGGGTGCTCCGTTCGGCGCGAGCGTGCTCCGTAGCAACCCGGCGGTGCTCCGTGGGCTGCTCCGCAAGGCGCTGCGCAACAGCGGAAGTGCTCCGCAGGGTGCTCCGCACGGCGACCGGGGTGCTCCGCTGGCTGCTCCGTAGAAGGGCCGGACTGCTCGGTTCGTGCTCCGCAGGCTGCTCTGTAGCAGTCGCCTGGTGCTCCGTAGCAGGGTGCTCCGTTGGGGTGCTCCGCTGCTCGGTGACCCGCGCAGCAGTGTGCTGCGCAGGCTGCCGGACCGGCGCGGTCTCCTCGGTACCCGACTGGCCTGCCACGGGCTCTACCAGCCTCTCAGCGGTCACGGGCGTGGTCTGCGAGTCGTCCGACTCGACTGCACGGGACGCGGTTTCCGTCGCGCTCGCCGGGGTGCTCCGCTGCTCCGCAGAGCGCTCCGTAGCAGGAGGGGTGCTCCGCAGACTGCTCAGTTCGTGCTCTGCGAGGTGCTCCGCAGACTGCTCCGTAGCAGTGCTCTGCTGCTCCGCAGAGTGCTCCGTAGCGGCCGGGCTGCTCTGCTCAGCGGGCTGGGTGCTCCGCACGGATACCGGGGTGCTCTGTTCGTGCTCCGTAGCAGCAACCCTCGGGCGCTGCGGAGCAGGTGCTCCGTTCGGGTGCTCCGTAGCGGTGCTCCACTCACCAGGCTGGTCCGCTCCAGACTGCTCCGCGACGGGCTTGGTGGTCGGTTGTGCGACGCGGCTGAGTTCGGCCAGGCGGTCGTTGATGTCGTCATCGGCGGGCACCTCCGCCGACGCGACCGCGATGGCGGCGCCGAGTCGCTTGGACACCGCGTCCTGGGCGACCAAAGCGACGCCGATCATGATCGGCGCGACCGCGTGCACCGCGGCGTCGAACCAGGCGTGCACACGCAGGTATGGGTAGGTGTTCAACGTGATGGTCGCCGCCAGCAGCACCGCCTCGGTCCACCGGATCAGGGTCTCGCCCTCGGTGATCTTCCAGCGGGCCACCGCGTTGCCGGACACCATGAACACCACCAGCACGGTGGAGATCAAGCCTTCGAGCAGGTAACTGGCCCAGTACAGCGGGTCGGTCGCTCCACCGGGTGCGACGTTGTGCTGCACGTTGACCGCTGACCACACCATCGCGGCCGCCACGACGCCGGCCAAGGCGCGACCGGACCACTTCTTGATGCGGTACAGGTTCGCCAGCTGCGCGTGCGGGCTGGCCTGACGCCGCTGCTCCGCCAACGCCCGCCGCGCGGTCACCAAGTCCTGAGCATCCGCGCGCAAGATCTCCGCGTGCGCGCGACGCACCTGCTCCGCGGTCGACTCAGCCGCCTCGACCTCCGCGAGGCGTTCCAGGCGCTCGTGCGCGCGGATCCGCTCCGCCAGCCCACGATTGGCCGCGAGCTCCGCCTCCGACAGTGCTGCGGTCAACGCCGGATCGGCCTGGTGCGCCAGCCGTTCCCGCGCGGTACGCACCCGCTCAGGCAGGGCACCGACGACCAGACTGTCGCCATCAGGGGGTGTGGTTCGGGGTTTCAAGCGAGAGAACATCAGCGACCTTTCTGGAAGTGAGAGTGGGGGTCACTCGGTGATGTGGCCGTCGTCGTCGGCGGGGGGAACGTTGTTGGCGTCGAGGTAGGCGGTGATGGCGTCGTCGGCGATGTCGGTGATGCGGTAGCCGTGGGCGCGAAGCCATTCCAGGCGCGCGAAGGTCGAGCGGCGCAGCTGCGTCGCGAACGACCGCTTCTGCGGGCGCTGGGGCCGGGCGATGGTCACCCGCTTGGCCGGTGCGGACACGGTCTTCTCCTCTCGTTCGGCGACCTCACCGGTGGTGGGTGCCTCGTTCTGTTCGGCGGGTTCCGCCGCAGCCTGCTCGGGGTTGACGCGGCCGGCCTGTTCGCGGCGTGCGCGGCGGCTGGTCGGCCGGGTGGAGGGGACGTCCATGCCGCGGTTGGGTGTCGGGCTCATGCGCGGACTCGCTCGGCCACGCGCTTGGCGGCGTCCTTGTAGGCCACGGCCGCGCTACTGGTGGGTGCGTGGACCGCGACCGGGACCGCGCGGTCCTTGGCCTCGCGCACGCGGATGGTGTGCGGGATCTCGCCGAGATAGGCCCCGCCAGCATCCCAGGCGCCCCAGTCGCGCACCAGGCCATCTCGCACCGACTGTGCGACTCGGGTTCCGCCTTCGTAGTTGGCCAGCAGCACGAATCGGATCTCCAAATCCGGGTTGAGTCCGTCTTGGACGTCCATCACCGCCTCCCCCAGTCGGATCAGTGCCCGGATCTCGTCGGGCCCGGCCTCGAGCACCGCGAGTACGTCGTCGGCGGCCGCGAGGGCGGCTTCGGTCATGGACCCGAGCGCAGGCGGGCAGTCGATCAGCACGACGTCGTAGTCGGTCACCTCGTCGAGCTGACGCGCCAGGCGCATCTGCCCACCCGGTCCAAGGCCGCCGGTCTCCAGTTCCTTCAGCGCCAGATCCGCGGGCACCAGGTCCAGCCCGAACGCCGTGGAGTGGATCGCCTCGCGCAGCGGGACGCGCATCTGCCGCTCCCGGT
Source organism: Nocardia sp. NPDC004260 (assembly GCF_053603155.1). Lineage (NCBI taxonomy): Bacteria > Bacillati > Actinomycetota > Actinomycetes > Mycobacteriales > Nocardiaceae > Nocardia > Nocardia sp. NPDC004260. Next base: position 14,433 of record NZ_JBSGEZ010000085.1, read on the forward strand.
GCAGGACCTCGTACAGGCTGGCGTCGTCGTCGCCGAGCTCCACACCCAAACCGCTGGTGCTGTGGGCCTGCTGGTCGGCGTCGATCACCAGCACCGCCAGGCCCTCTTCGGCAAGGTGGTAGCCCAGGTTGATCGTCGAGGTGGTCTTGCCGACGCCACCTTTCTGCATCGCTACCGCGATCACACGAGGCCGAGAACTGGTCATCATGCCGCCTTTCCGAAATGCATGCGAAAGTTCATGAGAGAAAACATGCATGCAGACTAGGGGCCGGGTGGCGGATTCTCCGGACGCCAGGCCGGATCATCGCGAGACCAGACATCCCGGTCAGCGACTCCCCACACCCGCAGCCACACCGGCGTCCCCGGCGACCACGAGACCTCGGCCGTACCGACGTAAGCGACTTCACCGGGCAGCGGCTCCGGATCGCGGGTGAGGTTCAGCGCCGCCGCCCACTCCTGGGCGATCGATTCCGCGGCGGCATCGACGTGCTCGCCGCCGATCTGACCCATCAGCACATAGCGTCCAGCCTCATACCGCGACGCGGTCAGCTGCCAATACAGCGGCGTCAGCCCCTTGGCGCGGCCCAGCCCGTTGACGTAGCCGGTCACCATCGCCGACACAGCCTCCATAAGACCGTCGAGATCACTGTCGACGCTCATCCCAGCTCGTCCAATCCCTCGGCCAGCGCAGCCTTCGCCTCGTCGATGATCTGCTTGGCCGCAGCGATCTTCTCGACCACGGAGATCCGGGCTTCGGCTGCGGCCGACGGCAGCGGCGTGCCGATCGGCACCCAATCCGAGCGCAGCCAGTCACGACTGCTGGACAGGGAGTTGCGAGCGTTGTCGAGGTCGCGCAACGCGGCGCGGAACATCTCTTCTCTAGTGGGGAGACTCATGCCACCATTCTACCTTGCATGAATGTTTTCATGTAAGAAAACATGTCTTCATTCATGTTCGCTGACCTGCACTTATGGCGGTGCCGGGGAGTCACGCGCGCACGCGCGTAGACAGACCTTTCCCCAGTGAAAGGAGGGCTCGGCCCCTTGCCGGGCGGCCGTCATTCTGGCGGCCCCGCGGCTATCTGGGCGGCCCAAATCGCCTCGTCTAGGCCAGAGTCCAGGTCCCACGGCGCGAGCTGCACGGTCGGCTCGTCGCCGCCGTCGTGGTCGGCGGGGACCTGGTGGCGCAGCTCGAGCCAGGCATGCCACTGGGCGCGCTGGCGCTGGATCCGGGCGAGGAATTCGGCGCGCACCTCGTGCAGGCCGTGGGCGGCGGCGATGTCGTCGAGTGAGACGGGACCGGGAGAGACGGTGCCGCGGCCGCGTGTGATGAGCCCGGCCTGGGCGAGGACAGCGAGGGTGTCGTAGCCGGTGCTGCGACCGACGCCCGCGGCTGCGAGTACGTCGGCGACGTTGGTGAGGCCGGTGTCGACGATCAGCTGGTAGACCGCGCGGTGGTGCAGTCCGAGAACCTTCCACGCGTCGTGGACCGGCCGCAGCTGCACGCGGTCGGCTGGTACCGGCGCCACGGCTTGGTCCAGCTCCGGTCCGCTGTAGGCGGTGACCAGGCTGTAGCAGTCGGCGTCCCGGTGCACCGCGCGGCGGATCCGCAGGATCGGGCTGCCCGGCCGCTCCCGCAGGTCCGCCAGCACATCAGCGACCGTCCCGACCGACAGCAATCCCGCGAAACCCGCCAGCGCGCGCACACCGACTGCAACCAGGGGTGTGCCGTCCCGGCCGGACTTGCCCGCGACCAGCGCCGCGTAGGCCAGCGCGTCGAGTACGGCGAGCACTGTCCAGCGGTGTTGTTGCCCAGGCCAGGTCTGGTGTACCCAGGCGTGCGCGGTGGCAAGCCAGCGGGAGTGGGTATCGCTGTGCAGCGAAGCAGATTTCGAGCCGTAGGCCCCTTCGGGGGGTGTGAGATTTCTGTTCCTGTGTTCGGGAGACCGGACTAACGAGCTGGCTGTGATCCAACGGGTACAGACGCGCTCCCAGTCGACAGCCAGCGCCTCGTCGGGGCGGCGATAGTGCGCGTACGCGGCCGCCAGGCCACGCCAGCTGTCGTCACGGCGCGCACGCACATCATCAAGGCTCCAACCACGTTTCGCGCACGCAGCCAGGACGCTGGCGCGGGCCTCCGAACGGGAAGGCCAGCGGCCAGCGGCGGGCATGGCGCCGGTGACCGCGAATGCCTCTACAGGGCCCGGGATCGGGCTTCTCCAGCACCAGGGAGCGCGCAGTCGCGCCGAGCTGCCCACGCCCTCCCACAGGTCCGCAGACAGCTCCACAGGGCCGGTAGACGCCGCCTTCTGGGTGGTGTGGTCAGGGCCGACACCCAGGTACTCCCGCAAGCGCGCGAGAAGACCGGGCTCCGCACCTTGACGCAGCGCGGCCGCCGCCTCGTCGACGGCACCGTCCAGCTCACGGACCGCCCCATCGCGGGTCGCCGACCCGGGCGGGGTGATTGCACCCGTGCGCGGGTTGAGCATCAGACCGATATCCAGCGTCGGCAACCGCGAGGCCAGCAGCCGCATCACCGGCTCGATCTCGTCGCGACTGTGGGTCTCACCGGCAGCAAAAGTCGCGATGACGTGGCGACCGCGGTTGGCCGGGTTGAGATCGGACACCGGCATCGCACCGCACGCACGCAGCCACGCCTTCGCATAGGCCACGTCCTGGGCCACCTGCACCGGCCCGCCACGCTTGGAGTCGAAATCCAGCGCCAGCAGCCGCGTGCGGTGGGCAGCGTCGTAGACCGGCACCGCGGCCGGGTCCGCCGGCGGCCGCCGCGTCAGCCGCCGTGTGCCCTTCGTGGTGTTCGTGTCGGGGTCGATCAGCCGCATCGACGGCCGCGCCGCGATGAGCGGGGCAAGAGTCGACCAAGCCAGCTCGGGAGCCGTGTCGGCAGGAGCTGGAACGTCGTCGTCGGGTAGCGGGAAAGGCGCAGGTCGCAAATTGTGATCTACGGCCTCGGCCGTATCACTTGGTTGCGAATTCGCACTCTTGCTACCCTTGTGCACGCTTAGCACAAGCAGCGGATTCCTAGTGGGTATCGGGGTCCAATCGAAGGCCTTCCAGTTCGCAGCTGGGGGCCTTCACCCATTTCTGGGGCGGGTATCCCGCCCGCACTACGGCGGGCGGGGTTCTCCAGGCGGTCAGGCCGGGAGTCTCAAGTCCTCCTGGTGGCTCGGTGGAAGTCCGGGATAGTCGGGGAGTCCAAGCAGACGCCGCAGCGCCAGCTCGTACACGGCACGCTGGGTCAGGCCGTGCACTTTCGCCGCTTCCTGGACTGCGTCGACTACGTCGCGAGACAGTTGCAGGCCGACGCCTTTGGTCGGCGGGAGTGTGACTGGTCTGGCCATAGCGACCTTTCTAGAGGTAATCCCGGGCCGAACGAAGCCGACACGCCGCAGGGGTTTTCACACAATCTGTGTGGATTCCGCGATGGACTTCTCATAAGCCTTGAACGTTTCTGCGCTGTCCTACGACCTGCGGGCCCGTAAGGAGAAGTAGAGCGGCAGCTCAATCCCATTGGGCGGAACAAACTCTCGCTTGTCCTGCTGAATCAGGCTGGGTAGGGGCCGGTCCAGCCAAGGGAACTCGTGGAAGAACTCCAATCGCAGACCCGCATCCGCGACCGCAGTCAGCAGATCGCCAGTGCTGTGCGTCCAGAGGTACTTCTCATTGGACTCGACGTATGCAGTTGGATCGGCGTAGGAACCTTTCACCGCGTATCGGTGAGGCTCTTGCCTGTGCCAATACGGTTGGCCGACGCGTACTTCCGACGCCGACTGATCGAGGGTCTTGGCGACGGGGTGCATGTCGGTGAGGTAGAAGATCCCGCCGGGAGCGACGAAGCGGCTCACGATCCGCGCCCATGCTGTGAGATCAGGCAGCCATCCGAGGATGCCTCGAGAGGCGTAGACGATGTCGAACTCTCCGGTCAGGACTTCGTCGAGGCGCATCACGTCGGAGACGACGAACTGGGCGTCGACGCCGACCTCACGCGCGAGCTCGGTCGCGATCTGGACCGCAACGGGCGAGAGGTCGACGCCGGTGACGTGTGCGCCGCGGCGGGCCCAGGAGACCGAGTCGGCGCCGATCTGGCATTGCAGGTGCAGCAAGGAGCGCCCGGCGACTTCACCGACCTCGGCCACTTCGTAGGGCCGGAGTTTGTCTGCTCCAGCCCGGACCGCGTCGAGGTTGTACCAACTTCCTTGCGCGTGGATGGAAGCCCATTCGTCCCACAAGGCGCGGTTTGAGGCGATAGCCGCATCCACTGGCGGCGGTCCAGGTTCCGGTGCCTGGTGCGTCATTTCGTGACGGTAATCCAGTGACCTGCGGGGATTACGTACTCGCCGAATTCCAGTACCGCACCGGACTTCTCGGGCCAGCGGTTTTCACCCAACAGCACCGGGTCTCCCTCGGCGATGCCGAGGTGCTGGGCGACTTCGGCTGTGGCGCGCGCCGCGCATTGGCGGTAGCTGTCGGCATTCAGATCGGGGAAGCGGCCGGTCCTCTCCTTGAGCAGACCGACAGTGCCCTGCCCACCGGGGATCGGTTGCAGGTCCAGCAGCTCGGGAACCGCCTCTGCCAGTTCGCCGGGCATCCAGGTCACCGACCATGTGACCGGTACGTCGCCGTGCTTGGTCACGCGCTCCCTGCGGACAACCGAGTCGCCAGGCTCGATGCCCATTGCATCGGCAACGTGCTGAGGAGCGCTGGTCAGTTCAGCGGAGATGATCTTCGACGCGCCGTGCGGGTAGATCACGCGGCCGCGTGACACCGAGCGCAGCCGATCAGCTGGGCTGAAGGTGCCGTTCTCGAGGAACGCCACGATTGTGCCCTGCTTGCTGGTGGAGACCAGTCCATCAGCGGCCAGCTGGCGCATAGCTTTCGCGGCGGTGGTGTAGGCGACCTGCCATTGCTCAGCGATCTCACGCACGCTCGGCATTCGCTCACCCTCGCGTAGCTCACCACTGGTGATCGCATCGCGATAGTGAGCCACGAGCTGCATGTAGACCGGCTCGGGCCTCTGCAGATGCGGAGTCACAACGACCTCCTTCTCTCGGTATCGATCCAGCTCAGGCTAACACTCGTGTGCGCGTGTGCGCGCTGCGGATCACTGGGCCGCACAAAACGGCGTTTTCCTCTCGTGTGCGCTCTTGTGCGTGGTAGCGATCACGCGCATACTCAATCGTGTGCGCAGCGCGCACACAAGACGCACACGATCGAAGGAGGAGCGCTGTGGCTGTTCAGCGTGAGGGGCGGTGGTTGACGGCGACGCGGTCGTCTCACTGCGCATTCGAGGCAAGGGAGGGGTGGTTCCGGCTGTCGCTGCTGCCGGAGCGCCTGGTGACGGGCACTCAGGCGGTGGCCGGCCTGACGATGGCCGAGATCGCGGCGGAGTGGGGCGACCTCCTGTGGGAGCAGAACCGCAACGTCGAGACGGTCTGGAAGCTGCTGGCCGGTCAGGCGAAGACGCTCAACTTGGACGTGTTCGACGCGGTGATCCGCTGCGAGCAGTCGGAATGGCCGACCAGCGAGGCCGAGTGGGCGGTGTGGTCGCGATGAACATTCCAACTGTCTGGACGCGCGAGACCTGGCGGCGGGCTGCCGCGCCGACGATCCCGGCGGTGCTCGAAGTCCGCGGGCACATGGTCAGTGAGGAGACCGCCCACCACGCCGATTACATCGGCCAGGACCGGTGGGTCGTCGATTTCCTGCCGGGTCGTCAGTTGACGCGGGAGCAGGCGCGGGCGGCGATGCGGATCGCGGTGGCACCGGACCGGATCGAGGTCGAGCGGTGGGCGGGTTTGTTGGGCCTGACCGCTGCTGAGGCCAGGGGTTTCGTGGCGCTGGGGGTGTCGGCATGAGGACGCCGTGGATGTGGGTGGCGAAGAAGCTGGACGATCGCCGCTGGCAGCGTGGGATGGAGCGGGCGCGGGCGATCAACGGCTCGAAGGTGTGGGTTTCGGAGTGGTGGCGCCCGGTCGGGGAGCAGGCCGAGGGCCGCTCGGCGATGGTCTGGGGGCGGATCTCGTGCCAGCTGACCCCGCATCGGGCGCATTTCATCGGCGGCGATGTGTGGGTGGTGGACTTCCTGCCGGGCCGTCAGCTGTCCCGGGGGCAGGCTTACGACGCGATTTCGCTGGTGGCGCACCCGAATTCGGATGAGGCCGAGGTGTGGGCGGCGTCGCTGGGCATGACCGCGGCTGAGGTCCTGGCCCGCGCGGCGGGGTGGGCGGGGGTGTCGGCGTGATGGACACCTACACCACCCCGAAGGGCATCACGGTCCGCGTCGGCCAGCTGTGGACCGATGACGTGTACCGCCAGGACGCCCGCGTCATCCAGGTCGTGGAGATCGCCGAGCCGCACACCGATTACAAGGGCGCGGGCCGCTGCACGGTCACCTACCGCGTGGTCGCCGAGGGCGGCGGCGCGCGAGCGTTGACCCGGACCAAGACCATCGACGCTGCTCGCCTGACCGATCCGCGCTTGTACCGGCTGGTCGAGGAGGTGCGGTGATGGTGCGCGAGCGAGTGGTTGATGTCGTGATCCCGATCGTGCCGGACTCCGGCGGCAACGGCATCGGTGTAGTCGCGGCGATGGCCGGCCTGTTCGGCGCGGCCGTGGTTTTCGCTGGCATCACCTGTGTGGTCGTGTCCTGCACCGATTTCGGGCCGGGCTCGACGATCCCGACCGGAAACGGGTGCGCCCCGTTCTGCACCGCGACCGTGACCGCGACTCCGGGTGCGGGGGTGGCGCGATGACCAGCATCGATCTGCTCGGTCCGGTGGTCTACCGCGATCGTGCCTGCCACGGCGTCGACCAGAACGTCTTTTTCCCGCATGGGTCTGAGCCGAAGGACATCCGCCGCGCGCAGGAAATCTGCGGGCGCTGCCCGCGGCTGACCGAGTGCGCGCAGTGGGCGGCTCCGCTGGTGCGCTCGGGTGCCTTGGCCGACTGCGTGATCGCGACGGTGAAGGCCCCGGCCGCTCACTCCAACTCCGACAGGCGCCGCCGACGTGACGCGGCCGCCGATCAGCTGGAGGCCGTCGCCGCGTACGCGTCGGCGGCTGCCCAGGTCGAGGGGGCGGCGTGAGCAGCAGCGAGATCGCTGCGGCGGTGCGGGTTTTCCAGTTGCACCGCGACCGGGACGTGTCCGGCTATTCGGGTGTCGTCGTCGTCGCTGACGGCGTGGTGTGGCCGGACGGGGCGGTGTCGATGCGGTGGCGCGGCGAGGTCCGCACCACGGTCGAGGCCGCCTGCATCGGGGACATCGAGACCATTCACGGCCACGACGGCGCGACTCGCGTCGTGATGGTGGCCGCTCACGGAAAGGGCGGTGCCTCGTGGACCGCAGTGTGAAAGCGCCGTCGGCGTCGACGGGCGAGTACCGCGAGATCGCGGGTATCGCTGGGCTCGCGGTGGGGGTTCCGTCGCTGGTCGAGCTGGCGGGGGCCGCTGTTTGGGCGGCCCCGATGTACGGCGGGCCGAAACAGTCTGTGCCGTTCCACAGTCCGGCTGGTCTGGCGTGGGAGCTGTTCTCGACCCATGAGCTGGCGTGGAGTCCGCAGGCGTGGGCGGCGCTGGGCACTCTGGTCGGCGGTGGGCTGCTGACGATCGGTGCGACGGCGTGGGGCACGCGCTGGATGTGCGAGCAGTACACGGCCGCGCGTGAGGCCCGTCGTGAGGCTCGTCGGCGCAGCAAGAGCCGCCGCAAGGCGATGGCCCCGGCTTGTGCGGAGCGGCACGAGGTCGATGACCGCGCGAAGTACATGGGTCGCGGCGCGGAGCTGGACGATTTGTGCTGGGCGGCGACCGAGGCCAAGGCCCTGGAGCTGGGTGTGGGCCTGGCCGAGGGGCAGGTGCCCGGCGTGCTGATCGGGCGCGCGGTCACCGACAACCGGGAGCTGTTCGGGTCGTTCGAGGATCTGCACCTCGATATCTGGGGCCCGCGTCAGGGCAAGACGTCCTCGCGGGTGATTCCGGCGATCATGGACGCCCCCGGTGTGGTCGTGGCCACCTCGAACAAGCGCGATGTGGTGGATGCGACCCGCGCTCACCGCGCCGACAAGGGCGAGGTGTGGGTGTTCGACCCCCAGGGCGTCGCCGAAGAGGAGAACAGCTGGTATTGGGACCCGTGTGCGTGGGTGAGGGGCGAGGATGGCGGCCCCGAGGCGCAGGAACGCGCCGCGCATCTGGCTGATCACTTCGCTGCCAGTGTCGACAACGCCGACAAGGGTGATGCGTTCTTCGAGCCCGAGGGCCTGGAGCTGCTGACCGGGCTGATCCTGGCTGCGGCGCTGGATGGGCGGCCGATCACGGAGGTGTTCGCGTGGGTGACCGAATCCTCGGACCGCACCCCCGAGAAGATCCTGGACCCGCACGGTTTCGACCTGGTCGCCGCCGCGCTGGCCGCGCAGTACACGGACGCCGGTAAGCAGAAAAGCGGCGTGTTCGCGACCGCCAAAAAGATGTGCTCGATCTTGAAGTACCAGCGGATCCGGTCGTGGGTCACCGCGCCGGCCGCTGGTGAGCGCCCCCGTCGCGCGTTCGACGCCACCGAGTTCGTGCGCTCAACCGGCGACACCTTGTACCTGCTGAGCGAGGAGGGCAAGGCATCCGGTGGGCCGCTGGTGACCGCGCTGGCAGCGGCGGTGGCCGATGCGGGCAAGCGGGAGGGCACCCGGTACGGGGGCCGGATGCCGATTCCGATGCTGATCGTGCTGGATGAGGCCGCCAACATCGTGCGCTGGCGGGATCTGCCGAAGCAGTACTCCCACTTCGGTTCTCGCGGAATCGTCGTGATGACGATCTTGCAGTCCTGGGCTCAGGGTGTGCGCTGCTGGGGCGCCGATGGCATGGGCGCGTTGTGGTCGGCGGCCAACATCAAAGTCCTCGGCTCCGGCCTGGACGACGCGGGGTTCCTGCGGGACCGCTCGGAGATGGTCGGCGCCCACAAGGAGCGCACGACGTCGGTCTCGCGCGGTCAGCGACCGGACTCGGTGACCGAGTCGACGTCGCTGGCCACCGAACCCACCCTCACCCCCAGCGATATCGGCGCGCTGCCGCGCGGCCGGTGCCTGGTGTTCATTTCCGGGCACCGCGCGGTGCTGGTGCGCAGCGTGCCGTGGATGGAGCGCGGCGACGCCGACCTCATCCGCGCCTCGCTGGCCGAGCACACCCCCAACCCCACAGCCACATCCACGGCCGCCCCGCGTCTGCGGGCCGTGCCGCCGCGCGAGGAGGACGCAGCATGACCGACACCACCACCGACAACAACACCAGCGCAGAAGCCATCGGATCCGCTGCCGCGCAAGCCATTGCGGGTATCGAGCTGGGTGAGCTGCTGGATTCGGCGGTCCGCAAAGCGGTCGGCGCGCAGTTCGCCGCCGCAGCCAAGTCGATCGCCGCGGAGGTCGTCGGCAATTTCCTCACCGACGAAGTCCGCGCGCAGATGACCGAGACCGCGGCCCATGAGGCCGAGCTCGCGCTGAACCCGCCGGTCGAGGCCGCCCGCGCCGAGGTCGAGCCCGCTGGCGACGGGCAGGAAGACGAGGAGCAGGAGCCGCAGCAGAAGTACCCGACCGTGCAGGCCTTCGTCGAGCAGTGGGTCAGCGAGGTCTACCGGCGCGAGGTCAGCGAGCGCAACATCGAGAACAAGCGCCGGTGGTGCCCGCAGTGGTGGCGTCACGGCGAGGCCAAGGCGCGTCTCGAAGCGCTGTGGCATGCGTTCGAGGCGCTGCGCCAGGGCGAGACCGTCGAGCAGTCGCTGTTCTGGCTGGTGCATGTGGACCCGCACATGACCCGGCTGCTGGATCCGGAGGGCCCGTTCAAATACTGCTCGCCGAACAAGGGCCACCACGCCGAGCTGGCCGCGCTGCCGGTGGTGCCCGCACCGGCGAACTACAGCAGCCGCGACGTGGTGACCGAACATCCGTCCGGGCTGGTGATTCCGACCGGCCCCGCCCGCCGCCGTGTAGTCATCGCGCAGTTCCCGTGATGTCCACGCCAGCACGCGAGCGCAGACCCGCGCCCGCGCATGAGCGCGCCAGCTGGGAACGGGTCACCAGTGCGCTGGAGAAGGCGGTGGGCGCCGGACGTGACTCGGGCTCGTGGACCAAATATTGCTGCCCGGTGCACGAGTCCGACGGCCGCTCGCACAACCCCAGCCTGGGCGTGAAGTACCTGGCTGACGCGGCCCGCACCAAGGTCGAGTGCTTCGCCGAGTGCCCGGACACCCTCGTGCTGGAGCGGATCGGCCTGCAGGTCGCGGACTTGTACGACCAGCCGCTGCGCCGCGGCGTCGGCGGCGGCCGCCGCCGTACCCCGCCGCGGGCCCAGCGCCCCGCAGTGGTGTCGCGGGCGGATCAGGCCATCGCCGCGGCCGGGCTGCCGCAGGTCAAGCCCAGCAAGGACTACGGCCGCCAGCTCGGCCGCGCCGAGACGATCGCCACCTACCCGTACGTGCGGTCGGACGGGCAGGTCGAAGGCGAGGTGATCCGCAAGCACACCCGACACGAGCACGGCCGGAAAAAGGACTTCTACCAACGGCGCTGGAACTCCCAGACCGGTCAGATGGAGCCCGGCGGGTTCCCCGCGATCCCGTTCCAGCTGCCCGAAGTCCTCGCCGCGATCGACGAGGACCGCACGGTCTACATCGCCGAGGGCGAGGAAGACGTGCTGGCCCTGACCAGGGCCGGTGTCGCGGCAACCTGCAACGCGGCGGGCGCGGGGAAGTGGCGCCCCGAGCACGCCCGCTGGCTGCGCGGCGCCCGCCGTGTGGTCGTCATCGCCGACCGCGACGCCCCCGGGTTCCGGCACGCAGACAAAGTCGCCGAGTCCCTGACCGGCTTGGTCGGTGAGGTCCGGGTCGTGGCCGCGCGCGGCGGCAAGGACTTCCGCGATCACGTCCTGGCCGGTTACGAGCTGGGCGAGCTGGAGCCGGTGGCGGGCCTGGACTACCGCACCCCGATCGACACCGCCGGCGTCACTCCTTCTGCCGGTGAGGCGGCTCTCACCGCGGGCACGGCCGCCTCACCCACTCACCCGCCCCGCACACCCGAACTCGATGGAGGTTCCCCCGATATGGGCTTTTTCCTGTCCGATGACGCCCCACAGCAGCATCACGACGACACCGTCGACCGGGTCGGCAGCGGCTTCGCCCAGCTGATCCGGCTGCTGATGCAGGAGATCATGCAGCGCGCGATCGCGTCCCACCAGGCCCGCAAGGTCGCGCTCGAGCAGTGGCAGCGCAGGGAGGAGCAGCGGCTACGCGAGCACGAAGCGCAGGTCGCCGCCCAGCGCAAGGCCGCCGAGACCGCGTTGGCCAAGGCCAAAACGAAGGGCTGGGACCACCTCTCGCGCAGCCAGGTCGCCGCCGCGTTGCAGGAGGCGGTGTCGTGGGCTCCGGATTCGGAGGTCGCCAAGCGCATGGCCGAGGATCTGGTCTCCCACATCCGTGAGCGGTGGGGCGTGGCTGTCGACGTCGACAGCGGGCAGGTCAGCGTCGAGGCCGCGACCCCGCAGATGGTCGCGAAGATGGCGGCCGCCGAACGTGATCGCGCTGCCGGGTTCCGGTTGTCCACCGCGCAGGACCGCATGGTCGCGATGGTCGCGGCGGAGGAGATCGACGAGAGCCTCAAGGCGCAGCTGTATGCGCAGATCGAGCAGTGGCGCAAATCGCCCACCCCGCAGGGGCTCACCGAGCTGGGCAACAAGCTCAAGGACGCCAAGGTGGGCGAGCACACCCGCGCCCGCATCAAGTTCGTAGCCCTCTACCTGGGCGGGCCCGCGACCTTGCCGCCGGGTGTCACCGAACTCGGCGCGGGATCGGTGCTGGCCTCCGCCGCGCTGCGGGCGATGGACGAGCCGCTGGTGGACCCCGGCGAGGAGGTCAAGAACAAGGTCGACACGATGCTGATGGACTACCAGGCCCGCCTGCGCCACGGCCTGCCCACCCTCGAAGTGCAGGCGCGGCTGGCCGACGCCGTGTCGGTGATGACTCCAGAGGATCAGCAGATCGCCCGCGACCGCGGCAAGACGATCCGCGCCAACCCCGCCGGGGACTACAAGCCGCTGTGGCCCGATCACGTGGACCGCGAGGAGCTGGCCGCGACCGTGCGCGCCTACGCGGCGCTGGCGCCGTCGGTGGAGGCCCGCATCGCCCGCGCCGACGGTCTGGATCCGCAATGGGCGCT
>NZ_JBSGEZ010000086.1:0-26493 GCF_053603155.1 Nocardia sp. NPDC004260
ACCAGTAGCAGAGACATGCACGAGAGGCGTCGAAATCCACGTCGAGCGTCCTCGGGATCCTTCGATTCCTCTCAGCTCAGCGCCAGAGAGCGGGCTGGATTCCCGTGTCCCGAGTCCGGATTCGGCAGTTGATCTTCTGATCTGCCGGGGTGCGAAAATCTGGTGAAAACCGGGTGAAAACCCAGTCAAAAGCTGAGACAACTTGTCTCAACTTTTCGCAGGGTGCTCCTCACCCCCGCCTCCCTCCCTGACCTGCGTAAACGACGCTGCGCGTCGTTGAATCCCTCCTCCCTCCCAGTTCCACATCTCATACCCACTTCGTGCGCACGAGATGTGGAACTGGGAGGGAGGAGGGATTCAAGATCAAATCAGGTCAGGGAGGGAGGCGGGGGTGAGAAGAAGAAAGAAGTGGTTGAGTTGGGTGAGTATCGGTGGGTTTGCGAGTAGGTTGCGTTGGGAGACGATTCCAGCTGGTCGACTCGGGTGCGTCGGTGGCGGTCTACTGATCCGCGGATGTCGTTCGGGGCTGGAACTGCAAGGCGCGGTGTGTCATCGCAGTGGTGCGCGGGCGACGGGCGCCCGCGTGCGCGAGCAAAAGGCTCGCGTGGTCCGGCGCGCGGTGTGCTGGGTGTCCCTCCGGTATGGCCTTGTCTGGGGCTATCACGACGACAACGACCATCAAGGGCAAGTCGGCTGCGCCGATGGCCTGGCGGCCACCCTTGACGGCCGCCGCCGTCGTGATCGAGTAGCCCCAGGCCATACCGGAGGGACACCCAGCACAAGCCCGAGACGCGCGCTATGGACCGGGAAAGCTGCGCAGCCGAAGGCTGCGAGGCGGGGCGCTGCCCCAGCACCCCGCCCTCGCCGGGAGGCAGGCCACCCAGAGGGGCACGGGCACGCAAGCGGGAGTTGTGTTGGTCTACCGCAGCTGAATGCAGATGGCCCCGATTCCGGACCTCGCCGAGTAACCAGCTCGGCAGCAACTTTTCAGTGCTGAGGACAGTTACCGGTGAGTGGTCTACCGCAAGCCGGGGAAAACGGCCGTTTTCGCGGGTGTGCTCAGTAGGTCAGTATTTCCGTATCAGGCGATGTGTTCCATGACCGAGTCGGCGACCTCGGCGTCGGAGAGCAGTTCGTAGACGAGCGCGACCATGACGTCTTGGCTGGTCACTCTGGACTTGCCCAGGGCGGCTGCGGTGTTGTTCTGCCATTCCACCAGTCGCCGGTACAGCTCGGGCGGCAGGTCGACGGTGCGCCGGACCGGCTTCTGCCGAACGGGCGTTCCGTGGCTGCGCGGCTGCGGCTGCTCCGGGGCGCCATCGGTGCGCGCAGGTTTACCCACACCGGCCTTGTCCGCACGGGCCTTGGCGGCGCGTTCGGCGTTGGCCTTGATCCGTTCTGCGGCGGTGCTCATGCGCTGACCTCATCTTCAGTATCTACGGAATTCAGTAACTCATCTACGGCGATGGCGTAGGGCGTGGCCTGGGCGTTGGTGATCGAGGTGCCGTAGCCCTGCGCGAACAGCTCGCGGCGCGGGACGGTGGCCCGCAGGACCCGCACGCCGTTGTTCGCGATCAGTTCCCGGTAGGTGTCGGTGGAGGCCGCGTTGGCCACTGTGCGGGTGAGCAGCGCGACCAGCTCGGGTGCGGGGTCTACTTCGTCGCAGACTTCGGCGAACAGCTCGAGCACCGCGGGCAGCCGTTCGTATTCCATGCTCGTCGGCGCCATCGTGACGACGATGTGCGTGGCCAGCTTCGCCGCGGACTTCACGATGCGCCGCTGTTCCTTCATCGGTGGTGTGTCGATCACGACGACATCCACCTCCGGCTTGATCACCCCGGGCAGCTGCTTGTGCAGGTTGGCCACCGGCATGGAGATCACCGGAAACGGCCACTCGCCCAGCTCCGACCAGCTGATCAGCGATTCGTTCTCCGGGTCGGTGTCCACGCCCAGGACGCTGAGGCCCGCTTCGTGCAGCACATGCAGAATCCACGCGGCCGAGGTCGTCTTGGTCGATCCGCCCTTGAGGTTCAACATGACGATGATCAGCAGCGCGCGGTCGTCGCGCCGCAGTAATTCCGTATGTACTGACATCAGTAGATCGTCACTTTCGGTAGCGCCGGATGACACCTTCCAGCTCGGCTTCGGCCTGATTGAGCAGAACGGCCGCTTCGGCGATCTTCTGCAGCGCGGCGTCGCGGACGTCGTCGGCATCCGGGATCGGCTCGGACTCCCACTCGCGGGCCAGCCATCCGATCGCTTCGGTGATCCCGCCCAGGCGAGCATCGCGGAGACCGGCAGCGGCGTTGTTGAAGGCGCTGGACTGAGTCGGCAGGTGCTTCATCACGGCTTCCTTTGGTTTCAGTGGCTCAGTATGTACGGAGCTGGCTCGAGATGTGCGCCGCAACCGGACCGACACTCGCAACGCTGACTTACTGATTTCAGTATATAAGTAAAGTTGCAGGTCAGGGCTGTGATGGACTGTCGTACGTTTCGGGACAGGTGTTCGGTAACGGTCGGTCAGCCGACGCCCATGTCCTTGCGGGCGCGGTGCTGCTGGGCGTGGTACTCGCGGCCGTAAGCCACGGCGGCGGCGGCGACAGCGGCTGCGGGTTTGGCGGACCACCGGTCGATGGCCATGCGCGCGAGGGTGCCCGCGGGCAGCCGGTAGGCCTTGAGCGGGATGTTCAAGCTCCCGACCACCGACATCATCCGCATGACGCGAGCGTTGGCGTTCGCTCTCCCGGGCAGTTCGGCGAGCACCTGCTCGCGGGCCTGGTCCAGGGTGTCGGCGTGGTGCTGCTGGGCATCGGCGAGCAGCGCGTCGAGCTGGTCGGCGTAGGACGGCGGCAGATAGAACGACACGACCGATCCGGCCGGGAACGCGCCCGCGCGGGTGGTGCGCTGCTGTTCGCGCATTCGGTCGGCGTAGCGGACCAGCTCGAGGTGGTCCGGGCGTGCCGTGTCCAGCAGGTCGGTGACGGCGGCGGCGATGCAGTCGGAACTGCTGGCCGGCGGCCGCTGGTTGGGTGTGCTCCACCGTGGATCGGTGAGGGTCAGCTGCTGGCGCCACGTGTTCACGGTGCGGGCCTGCGCCGCGGTCAGCCGCCCGGTCGAGTAGTGGCGCGACGCGGTTTCGCCACCGTCGTCCTCGATGTCGTCGGGCTGCTCGTCCTCCACCGCCTCCGGAACAGTTTCCATATGGGAACTGTAACCGGGCGGGCGGGTCGAGGTCGGCGATGGTGTACCCGCTCCGCGCGGCACCGTATCGCGGACGGGCACTCGGCAGCCAACTTCGTCCGAGGAGTCAGCGACCGCGTCTATACCACTCCGGGCCGCGTAGACACATCCAAGATCCTCAGCGTGGAATTCCAAACCTACGACAACAGGAATGGGTCGAGATCGTCGATGTGCGCCATGGCGCGACGACCCAGAAGATTCCCGCCGCCGGACGCGGTGACCGCACCGGCCGCGACCAGCTCGTTCAGCGCGGTCACCGACGCCGCAGACAACCGCGAACACGTACGCTGGCAGAACTTCTGCTCGAAACTCGAGCGCGCCGAGCCCACGATCCGCTCAGCCCGCCCCGGCGGCTCGATCCGCTCCGCGCGGCACCGTACCAGCAGCGCCTCGTGCAGCCGCTCCTCGCGCAGCTCGACCGGACACACCTCCCCGGCCAGCCACCGCGTCAACCGGGCCTCATCAGCTCGCGTGAACTCACGGAAACCGAACGCCTCCCGGACCTGCGCCCGGTGATACTTCACCGACCGACCGTCCCACCGGTACTTGACGAACTCGCCCCGATCGACCTTCACCTGCTCGGCCACGTAGGCCACCGCGGCCGGCGGAATATCGTCGACGCCGCGCGGGAACCTGGCCTCGATCTCGAAGAATTTCAGCAACAGACCGAACCCGAGACGAGTCGCCCCACTCTTGTTGCCCACCAACCGCCAATCGTCACCGACCAGCGTCCACGACCCGACCAACTCCTCAACCGACCACTCCCGACGCACGAGCCCAAACCGTAGAGCGGATCAGCAGTTACCCGCGCGTCCTACGTTGCCCCTGGGGTCAGCTTCGGGAGTTCTGGGCCGATACGAGGCGAACAGCGCCGGATCGACCTTCACCTGCTCGGCAACGTAACTCACCACCGCAGGCGGTACCTCCGCCGCCGCCCGAGGGAACCTCGCCTCGATCTCGAAGAACTTCAGCAATACAGCGAACCCGAGCCTGGTAGCCGCCGATTTGTTGCCCACCAACCGCCAGTCGTTCTTGCCGATCAACGTCCACGACCCGATCAAATCCTCAGGCGACCACTCCAACTGCACGAAACGAAACCGTAAGCCGGATCAACAGTTACCCGCGCGTCCTACCTTGCGGCTCATGACAGCTCCAGGATTCCTGGGTTAGCCAATAGCCGAGTACGAAAATCTCACCTTTGCGCCTGGTCGATGTCGGATAGCCATCGCAGCAAAGCGATCGGATCGACCTTTTGGTCACAGGAAGAAACTCGCTCATACAGCGCTGCGGCTAGCTCTGCGCGCTCGGCAAGAATGCCGAAGTCATCGTCAGAGCATCGTTTCGGCAACGCGAGTGCCAACCCGGCCCAGATCTGGGGTCGCAATGGGTCGGTCCGCAGCTCTTCGAGGTACAAGTCGACCGCTTCCGCGAGCTCGCCGGCGAGATAGGCATGATCGCCGCGGGGATGGCCCGAGGGTGATGTTGCTTCGGCCACGCCCGGATGCCTCAGCTGTGCCGCGATGCCGAGCCGACGGTAGCGGTTCGGAATCAGTTCCTGATTGGTGAATCGAACCGGCGGCAGTACTAGAGGTCGTGGCGCTTTCGTGGCCCAGGAGGTCGCCAGTTCTGACACCAGAGCTCGATCCGGTGCGAGATTTCTAACGCGCCAGAACGTCCGGTGGGCTGTCCTGATCTGAGTGACCGCGTGCCGAGCCTCAGCTGGTACCTCTTCCTCGGCCCACGATCGCGTACCCACTGCGAGTGCGGTCATGAATTGCTTCCCGATCGCGGTGAGGAGACCAGAGGTGTCTGCCTGGACTATGGCGTCTATCAATTGAATACGGCTTAGCTCGAATTCGATGTGAGATTGCGTCGTGTCGTGGCATTTTGTGTATCGGTGCACTCGCCAGAAGTCGGTGACGCCGAAGAATGCGTAGATCCCTTGTGCTAGGCCTGTGATTGGGCGAGGATCGTCGCGCCATGGCGCATAGAAGAGGCGTGGTGAGTCCGGGTCGAATAGCATGACTTGGTCTAGTAGCAATGCGAGCTTGGTGTGCTGAATCTCGTGGACCAGCGTGAGCGCCAACTGGCAGTGATCTGCAGGCGCTGTGGTGTACACGCAGCCGACGCCGGTGTCTGCCGTGTGGCTCGAGGGTGCCGGTACCGCATGGGAGGTCAATGGGGCCAGCATCCGCAAGCACCCGCGTAGTGGGCCCACATAGTCGTGTGCCTCTGTGTGCAACAGCTGCCATGCGGCGGTGAGGTTCCGCTGCCACTCGAGTGTTTCCTGGAGCGTGAGCCGCGGCGGCAGCGGTCTGCTGATGTCGAGGGCGCGGAATGGGTCGAGATCGTCGATGATGATCTGTCGTCCTCCTTCCGGCACCTGGACTCGCCGGAATGGCAGCCAGGCAGGATTGGACTCGTCGTCTAGATCTACCACCCGCAGAACTTCGATATTATCGACAGTGAAATGCACAGCGCCGTCCCCCCACGCCATATCACAATGGCCGCAGAAGCCGGGGAAGTCGAGGCGGGCCATACCGATTCTTGGCAACACCACCACGCCGTCACGCACAACAAGCCGTGTCGATCCATGCGGAAGGCAAGTGACACAGCCAGCCGCGGCGAGCCAGCCAAGGTAACCGCAGTCTGCCCACAGCGGAATGGTTTCCGCGGTCGAGGTGACCTGGATTCGCTCTAGTATCCACCCAATCCACAGCCCTGTGTGGGGGTAAGTCAGCAGTTCATCGACTTCGTCGGCACATGATTGCTGCAGTGCGGACAGAACTCGATACGCTTCGGAAAGGCCTGACTCGGTGTCGATGTCAGTTGACAAGGTGGCGATTTCCGCGACAATAACACGTAACAGAAATGCCCGAGATGCCAGCAGCTTTCTGGTCAGCACCGCCATCGCGTGTTCGGTTCCATAACCGGTGCTCAGGTCAGCAGCCAGATCGTCCGTAACCAAACTATTCGAGTGCATGCAGAGTTTCCTCCGTTAAATGTGTTTGAGGAAGTCAGCCCGGATACGGAATTCGATGTGGTCGATCAACCGCATCAGATCGGCGCAATAGACCGAGGGATTCTTGAACCCTGTGTCATGTCGGTAGCGATGCGCGTAATGGCCGCCGCCACAAACTGTGTGTATGCGGCAATCCAAGCAGGTGTCGCACAGCGCAAACTTGCCGATCTGGCGGGCGATGATCGCGGGATCCAGCATGGCGAGATCGAGTCTATTGCCGACGCCGACCGCGCTCAGCTTGGTTGCGCCAGCATACGTGGACTTCAACTCGTCGACCTGCTCAAGTGACCCGTCTGTTTCGATGACGGCTAAGCGTATCGGTGCCAGTCCCACGGCCTCTGATGGAGTTTTGCGGCCCAACAGCAAGTCAATGATCGTGTCGAACAGGCGCACACGGGTCTCCAACGCAGGTGCGTCATACCATCGGTCGAAAACCTTGATCAGCCAGTCAGCGTATGGCGTTGCGACATGGTCGGAGCTAACCGCAGGCGGGGGAGTGGTCCAGTTACCGTGTGGCAGCAGAAAGTCCATCGCTGGTGGGCTGAATCGCAGAAGGGCTTCATAGGTATCGATCGGGTCGTTAGCCACATCGATGGTGCACAATAGCCCTGCGAACAGGCTGCGGTGCTCATCGGCGCCAAGCGCGGTTAGGGCCGCAGCGACGCGGTTGTAGCTACCGACGCCGCGGCGGTCCCGTCGGTGGCGGTCATGACCACGCTCATCGCCGTCCACGCTTACCCCAATGCGAATATTCCAGCGTCGGCAGATGTGAAAGAATTCCTGATCGAGAAGCACACCGTTAGTCTGGATTCCGAGCGACACCTCGGTGAGCGGCTCCAGTAGCATACGAGCCTGCCGCGCGAAGTGCTCCAGTTCACGATGGCCTACTAGAAGCGGCTCGCCTCCGTGGAATACGAGATCCACTCTCGATAATGAGTGTCGCCGAGCATGCGCGCCGATCATACGGCACGCGTCGGCGAAACACCTCCTACTCATCGCCCTGGGTTGGTCGCGCCAACTTTGGTCGGCCATTTCGTATACGTAGCAGTAGTCGCACGAAAGATTGCACCGACTGTGGATCTTGATAACGAATTCCTGGAATGGCAGAGGAGTCCAGCCACTGTCACGCAACGCAGCTAAGGTCAACCCTCCGCGCGGCCAGGGCTTTCGTACCCCCGGAATGCCCAAGGACACTGGCACCGAATCCATCTCACACTCCCGGGCGCTCCGGACGGCGGCTAGCGGACGACCCAGTCAGAGCGCCCAGAGCCGATGGCTACTGCGGTGGCCTATTGATCGAGCTGCACCGACGGACTCAGCGTGCTGGGAATCATCGACTGGAAAGCCATAACGTGGCGATGAGTCCGATACCGCTCCAACGCCGCCCGGAGTGCGGGGCTGACCTCTGCCAGCCTTTCCGGGTCCATAGCAGCAAGCTCCTTCAAGCTTTCCATGGCTTCCTCCTCCTACCTACCCGACAAGTATCGGGGTCATCGTCACTTACCGCAGCTGTTGGCTGAACTGGCTGGACAGAAACGGTAACCGACGCCTACCGCTGTGCGATTTGCCAGGCACAGCACGAAACGCATGCCCCAGGCCACTTGCCAGCCGCTGGGACGGCAGCCTCAACGAAACACCGTTCTCCAGGATCATTACATGCGATGTTCCCCGACGTCCGCCCCATGCGGTATGGGGAATGCTCCCCCCACAACCACTTGTGTGGCTACTTGAATTCCCCGGTGAGTCCGGACGCCAGGGCGGGTGGTGGCGGTCGGGCCGCGGGCACGGCGTGGTAGCAGGTGCGGGTGGCCGACGCGACCCGCGAGACACCTCGGCCGCAGCAGGTCAGGCCGCGGCGGCACCGGCCCGCAGGTAGGCGTAGACGGTTTCGCGGCTGATGCCGAACTCTCTGGCCAGTGTCGCTTTCGACACTCCGGCGGCCGCGCGGGCGCGAAGCTGGGCGGCCTGCTCGGCGGTGAGGGCGGGCTTGCGGCCGGTGTAGGCACCGCGAGCCTTGGCCGCGGCGATGCCCTCGCGCTGGCGTTCGAGGATGAGGGCGCGTTCGAACTCGGCGAGCGCTCAGCAGCAGGTTCGCCATCGGGGAGTCCTCTCCGGTGAAGGTCAGGGCTTCCTTCACGAACTCCACCCGCACCCCCTTGCCCGTCAGCGTGCGCACCAACCGGCGCAGATCGTCGAGGTTGCGGGCGAGGCGGTCCATGGAGTGCACGACCACGCGGAGGCGATCATCGCTGCCCGCCTTGCGGCCGGGGACTCCGCGGCCGCCGCACGCAAGGCCACACAGCTGGGGCGTCCGTTCTATCGGCTCAAGGTGCCGGAGGGCAGCTTTCGGCACCGCGTGGCCGAGGCCCTGACCGCGTGGAATGTCGCGGCGGGCCAGGCCGAGGACGCGCCCGTGCCGAAGGATGTGCGGGAGGAGATCCGCACGCGGATCGGGCGGGAGATGTTCACCCAGGAGCATGGCCGCGCACCTCACGAGGGGCCGGAGCTGACCGACTGGATGGCGCGGCATTCTCGTCCGGAGCGCCGAGCGGTGGCCGGTTTCGATCTCACGTTTTCGGCGGCGAAGTCGGTGTCGGCGGTGTGGGCGTTGGCGCCGCGAGAGATCGCGGAGAGGATCGAGGCCGCGCACGCCGCCGCCATCGCAGACGCGTTGGCCTACCTCGAAAGACAAGGCTGCTACACGAGGTTGGGCACCGACGGCGTCCGGCAGGTCGATACCGAGGGCATGATCGCGACCGCGTTCCTGCACCGCGATTCCCGCGCCGGTGACCCGAACCTGCACACCCACGTCGTCGTGTCGAACAAGGTCCGCACCCTGGACGGACGTTGGCGGGCGCTGGATGGCCGGATGGTACTACCATGCCGTCACGGCCAGCGAGATCTATAACTCCCGCCTCGAGCAGCACCTGGGCGACGCGCTCGGCGTTCGGTTCACCGACCGGCCCGCCCGCGACGCCAGCAAGCGCCCGGTCCGCGAGATCGCCGGTGTCGCTGCCGAACTGCTCGAGCTGTGGTCGCAGCGCTCGACCAGCATCCGCGCCGAGCTCGCGACGCTGACCCGCCAGTTCCAGGCCGAAACCGCTGGCACCCTCACGCACTGGATTCCGACCGTGGACGGCGATTGGCTCGGTCGGGTCACCTACACCCTCCGGTACGTCGACGGCCGGGAGCCGCTGCAGTTGCGCGACCAGTTGGTGCCCGCCTACGCGCTGCGACCCCGGACGGGGACGGCTACTACTTCGACTACAACACGCATTTTGTGAGGCAGCTGACAATTCGGTAGGGGAAGGGACGTTATACGGCCTACGAATGGGAGACCTTCCGGCCAGTCGTCCGCGTGTCGAGTGATGCAGCTCTCACGACGCGCCGTGCCGCAGCGACACAAGGTGTTGTGCTGAGCGGACATGTCGACCACAAGGAGTAGTGTCCTGCCTCAGGGATCGCCAATACGTGCGATCCCGGGAACGCCGAGGCGCCCTGCCGGAGCGTGCTCCAACAGGGGACTCGGGTGTCTTTGTCAGGGACTGCCCGATCGTACGACGAGAGTGGCGGCTTCGCTGCCAGCTGTTCCCAGATGGCGCACGTCTTTGTGCATGGTTCCCGGCCCGACCGGCCCCTTTGTGGGGCCATGAGAGGTTGGCAACAATGCCTGACCTGAATAGGTTGGCTGACCGGTTCGGTCAGCTCCGCGTCGTCCTCGACGCGCCTGCCACCAGGCAGACCGCCGTCCCGAAGGTGCTGGCCTTCCAGCTGGGCGGCTTGCTGGAGGGTGCGGGCCTGAATCCGCTCGTCCCGGTGACGACGCTGAATCTGCTGGATCCGAACCTCGGCGCCGATCAGGCCCGCAATCCGTCGATGATGCTGTTCTTCCGGTACTTCCTGGCGATCACGCTGCTCCAGGCCAAGCATGCGCCGCTGGCCGAGGTTCGCGAGGTGCTCGTGCAGCTGTCGGAGCGTCTGGAGGGTCTGGCGCGCGGCTGGTCGTCCGGCCGGACCGACGCCGCGGAACTGACCGAACTGGTCGCGGAGAACCGCGAACTCGCCAAGCAGATCCACGACGAATTCGGGGACGGTGCGGCTGCCTGACGAGGGCAGTAGTCGATTCTGGCCGCCGGTAATGCCTGCTTATCGGCGGTCAGAAATCGCACAAATGTTCGAACTTGTAGAGGTTTAGACGGTCGCCTTGGACCGTTCGACCAGCAGGCCATCGCGGCGGGCGATGCTTAGGAGGCTCCCGACTGCCCCAGTTGAGCACCCGAGTTCAGCCGCGATCTGTTTGTAAGACCATCCGGCCATTCTCAGCTCAGCCGCGCGGATGCGCCGTTCGCGTGCTCGCGTCTCGAAATCGCCGCGCGGCTCGGCGACCAACCGGCGGATAGTTCGAGCGGAGACACCGAGTTTCGCGGCACCTTCGCGCGCAGACACTGATCGCCGTGCCGCAGTCTCAGCCTTTCCAGCGTTCACAGGAGGACCGCCTTTGCGAGCTCTCGATCGACTTTGGTTGCACGTACGCGATTGGCTTCGCGCTTCGCGTCAGTCATCTTCCTCCCGCCGTTGCGCCCTCGGCGGGCCTGTTCCTGACTCAGAGTGCGCTTGATGTTTCGCCATGTCCAGCGAGAGACCGAGTGAGACAAGCAGGCCGTCTCAGTCCATCCGAGCGGGCCTGCGGTGAATGCTGGACCGATGACGGCCTGGTTGCGATCCCACGCGTAGGCGAGGGCGACTTCGTCCCACTCCACCGGGTCTTTGTAGTCCCGGACGCGCGGATACGCCCACTTGCGCTCGAGGTCGAACAGAGCGCAGTTGCGTCCAGTGGTCGAGTTCTGCAGCAGAGTCCGCTGTTCTCGTTGGCTCGTTGTGCGCCGTGGCAGGGCACCCAGACGGTGGAGAGGATCGGCCAGGTCTTTGAGCGAGTAGACCGCCGTCGCGGGACCCCACAAAGTGAGGTGGTCCGCATGCAGCGGGTTTTTGGTGAACCGGCCAGCGTATGACACGTCACCACCGAGGACGTCATTCAGTCCTTGCTCGATCCGGGCGAGCAGGTTCACTGGCGCGCGCCGAGCGGCGTCAGTCAAGCAGACCGGCTTATCGAGAGCGAACACGATGTGCCCACCTTTTGTGTGCGGGTTCATCGGGATGTACGACGGCACTGGGAGCCCCGTCGTGCTTACGATCTCATCCGCTCGGCCGCCGTCGTGGTCGGTGATGATCAGCGACTGCATGCACACCGGGTTTGCTTCGACATATGCCTTAGTCAGCGCGCGCTCACGCGGCATGCGGTATTTCGGTCCGTCTTTACGGTTGCCCGCCATCGGATAGCGCGGTAGCCACCTGCCCTCGAATACGGTGTCGAACGTGAGCTGAGTGGGGTCGCACCACTCAGCATCGGGGTCGTCCAGCAGTTCGTCTCCCGCGAGGGACACATCAACGGTCACCCCGACACCTTGCCCTGTGGTTGACCAATATTGGAGTAGGACACGCCGAGCCTAGTCAGATACTTCGGTCCCTGCCGCCGACGACCTGGGTTTTCGTGACATTGGAGTAGGACACGCCGAGCCTAATGGCTATCCAAAATCATGGCCATATATGCATATGCGCATTAAACCATGCATACCCTTATTATCCATATGGATACTTCGCTGATATAAGGTTCCAAGGTCCTGACATCCCCGATTCGAAGGTTGTGCAGCGATAGCCTCAGCGCATGGCAGATAGTCGGCGTGATGGCAATGATGGTCCAGCGGGTCGGCACCGGCGCCCCGACGCCGCCGACGACACCACGGTTGCGGCGGTCGGGAAATTATCGGAAGCCCTGGAAACAACTGAGCGGGCCCGCGGGCATCTGTACGCCTTCCATCAGCTAACCGGTGGTGCCGATCTAGCACTTGATCGAGCGGTGGAACTCTTCCGCGAAGCGGGACACCTGCAGCTCGCCGAGCGGATATCCACCGAGCTGATCGGGCGCAACGTCCTTCCGGGGCGATGGACATTCCAAGTTGTTGAGGAATACGACGACGGCTACTACGACCTGTTTCGCCGCATCGAGCGCGCCGCCCGCGACGAGCTGCTCGATGGACGCCGCCATATCTACGAGGCCGAGATGAAGGAAGCCCGCCGTACGCATGGCCGCGCAGGCCATGAAGCAACACCGAAATGAGTGTGGCGGCGTGCTCCCGCGGCGAACTGGATCAGCCAGTAGCCTGACGCGGTGCCGATGTTGTCCGTCATCACCGCAGTGCATGGTGGTCGAGCAGATCTACTTGTTCATGCTGGTGACAGTCTGGCGAAGCAGGAACTTCCCTCCGAATGGGAACTGGAGTGGATTGTTCAGGAGGATGGGCCTGCACCGAATCTTGCTGACGTGGTGAGCCCGTACCACTTCGCTCGGTATGCGCCGAATGGGGAACAACTGGGCATTGCGGCGACCCGCAACCTCGCACTGACTCGCGTTTCCGGGGAGCTGTTGTACTCGCTCGACTCGGACGACCTTCTACTCCCTGATGCGCTGCATGTCGCGATTGACGCCTTCGCTGCGCACCCTGACGTGCACTGGGTATCGGCCCAAGCCGACGACCTGCTTCCGGACGGAACTCGGATTCCTTTCGCGCCACTGATCGGGCCCGGCCGGATCGAGATCGGTGTGGTCGAACAGTTCATCCGAGAACACGACATGGTGCCGATCGCGTGCCCAGGACTGACTATGCGTACCGCCACCGTGCGCGCCCTTGGTGGTTGGGCAGCCAACCCGAGATGGGAAGACAGCATGTTGTTTGCTGCCCTGGCGGCTCTTACTCCCGGCTGGATTGCGCCCGTGACCTGGCTGTATCGCCAGCACGATGCACAGACGACTCGACAGGACGATTGGCCGCGCCTGCAAACGGAGCTATGGGCAGCAGTCCATCAGCGGGTCTCGGCGATCCGCGAGGCTGGCCTTTCCCTTGGATAGGCTGGCCCCTATGACCGCTGGTCCCCCTGTCCCGCTTTCCAGATGGCATGTCGGCCGCTGGACGATGCCCGCAGCCCAACGCGGGCGACCTGGCCAGGTGGGACGGGTTCTGACCCGCGACGAAATGCTGCTCGATGTTATTCATATCGCGCGCAAGCACCGATGGGGCGGCCAGGCAGAGACACCAGCGGAAACCCGCGCATTGATGCGGGCCGAAGTCGTCTACATGCCGGAAAGTCGTCCAGTGGGCACCTGTACCGTGCCTGAGCCTGAACTCGTCGAGGTGCTGGAGACTGTGGGTCAACGTGCTCTGAACTGGCTAAATGATAGTTCGCCACCCGGCTATCGCTTCACCATGGATGACGGTCTACGCCTGGATCCGGTGATGGACCTGGACAGCGAACACGTCGCCCCAGAGGCAGTCATCGCGACGGCGCGCTCACGAGGGATCGAAATCCCGTCCAAAATCGAGCAAATAGCCGTAGCGCATGTGGTTGGGCCACCCCACGGGAAGAATTGGCTGGCGGTCTACGACGTAGCGTTCGTAGCGGCTGGACCGTTCGAAACGGAAGCGGCGGGCACTGCCGCCGTTCGCGCTGGCCGGAATCTGCTGAGTAAGCACCTGCGGTCCAGAGGCGCCGACGACTTGGCCGATACATCCCCCCGCTGGATCGAGGTTCCTGTTGACCGCTGATGCTGTCAGCATGCCGCGGCTCCTGCGCTTTGCCGACCTGTCTGACGCGGACCTCGCGGAGTTGTACGCCTACCCAGCTGACAGGTGGGTGCGGGCGAACTTCGTAGCGAGCATCGATGGCGCTGTTACCGTGGACGGCCGCGTCGGCGGCCTCACCACTCGCGATGACCAGTACATTCTGACCCTGCTGCGCAACCTTGCCGACGTGATTCTTGTCGGCGCGAGCACCGTTCGGGTCGAAGAGTATACCGGCCTGCGTGTGAACTCTGAAATCCAAGAATGGCGACTCAGACTCGGACTGGCGCCGGTGCCACCGCTCGCTGTCGTCTCGGGCCGGGCCAAACTCGACCCACAGTCACCCTTGTTCACCGACACCATCGTTCCACCAATAATCCTCACTTCAGCAAATGCACCCGTTGCCGCCAAGCAAGCACTCAGGGATGCGGGAGGTGATGTGATCGAGCTGGATGCTGGCGCCCCGGACTCATCCGCACTCCTTACAGCACTGATTCAGCGCGGTTTGACGCGAATCCTGTGTGAAGGCGGCCCGACCTTGCTCGGTCAGCTGATCAGCACCGGCGAGTTGGACGAGTTGTGTTTGACGACCTCGCCGGTTCTGGTAGGAGGTTCATCGGATCGCATTGCGGTATCGGCGAGAGTAACCGACACCGCAATGCGTTGCTCCCACGTCCTTTTCGCCGAGGATGGCAGCCAATTCGCCCGCTGGATCCGACGTTGATTACGCCGCACGGTTGAGTGTCGCAGCGAGCGCCATCATGGCTTCGACCCGTTCCACAAGGAGATTCCGTCTCTGCTGCTTGGCTGCCGGATCCCGAACAATACGAGTGATCTGCCCAGGATGCTGTCGGTAATGCAGTCCAACCGATCTGATGAACCACCCATCGGTCAACGTGCTGATGGCAAGCAGCATCCCGGTGTCCTCGCTCACCGGCAGCGCCATCCAACCGCCCACCGCGGCGAGCAGCTCGCGGCGAATGCATAGCGTCGTCGGGTGCACATCGAGGAGCCAGTCATGGCTGCGCCAGTACCGATAGACGTGGCCACGCTGGAGGCGACCTTCCGGTGGGTCGCCTTCGAAGGCGACCAACTCGCCGTTGTCGAATAGATCCAAGGCTCGACAGGCCGTCCATCCCACATCAGAATTCGCCGAAAGGACGTCGATGCTATCCGCCAACGCTGTTGGTGTCAGCACGTCATCAGCGTCCAGATTGCGGATCAGCACACCCGATGCCCGCTCAAGAGCAAGATTCCGCGCTGTTCCCGGCCCGCCATGGGGTCCGGTGGCGGCATGCACTCGTGCATCAGCGCGGGCACGCGCGGGCAACGGCAAGGCGCCGTCGCCGTCGAGCTGTACCAACCACTCCCACTCCCATCCGCGCGGCAGCTGCTGAGCGCAAAGCGAGTCGTACGCCGCTGCGAGGTAGTCCGCCCGCGGTTGGTACGCAGGTGTGATCACCGAGATAAGCATGAGTCTCCAGTCAGTTCAGATCGAATTCGGCGCGATAGACGATCTGGTCGGCGACGACGATCGTTGTCGAGGTCTCAGCGGCCACCAAGTCTGTGTCGTACACGGTGCGGTTCCGGACCATGACCGGTAACGCTGTTGGCATCGCAAGATCACGAGCCTCTTCTTCTGTCGGCAACCGTGACTCGATGGTCAGCACAACGTGCTTCAGTTGCACGCCGGCCTCGGCCAACCAGGTGTTGGTGCTCTTCCCCGGCACTTCGTCATCCGGGCTCCGCAGACCCGCCCGATTGGCCACGGATTCGGGCATCCAGCTCCGCATGATCTGGTGCGGGGTGCCCTGGATCAGGTATCGGAACGTCCGGACCAGCACAGGTTCGTTTCCTAGCATTTCGGCGAGATCCGCGGGAGATCGCCGGGTGTAGGTGATGTGGACGTCGACGTCGTCGGCACCGGTGCTGGCTTCGAACGTGCGGTCTGCGCCGTCGCCTGCGAAGTGTCCGTCTATGGCACGAACCAATCGGGGCCGGGCTCGGACCCGGACTCCACGGCGTGGTGCCAACGGGTCTGTGATCAGGATTCCCTCACTGATCAAGTGCATGATCGCACGGTTCACCGTCGCATGACTGTTCGCGGCGTAGTGGCTCGCGAGTTCTCGCATCGACGGCAGCGTTTCCCCAGGTGGCCATTCACCAGTCTCCACGCGCCGTCGCAGGTCGGCAGCAATTTCGCGCCACCTCGGGTTCGGAGTAGGCATCCGACTTTACCTCCTTTTTGTTCTGTCCAAATCCTTGACTTGGCCGATCTTTGGACGTAACAATACATCCATGCTTTGTTCTGTCCAAACATTGGGGGAGGTGGTCCCGTGAAGTCCACTCTTGTCTTGATAGCGGCCCTGACCTGCATTTTTGTGCTGGCCAGCGCTCCGGGCTTGGTGTTCGGGTGGCTGCTGTTCGCGGCGTTTTGTGTGGTCATGTGGCGGATGCTGACGCACCGTTCCGGCCCGTTGCGGCGGCGAAGGTTCCAGCGATGATCGGGCCGGTCGTGAAGACGGACGCTCAGGTGGTCCGTGCAGGCGCGAGTGTGTTCGGGGCGTTGCCGGTGCAGGTGCGTCTGGCTTTGTTGGCGCTGGGTGGGCTGGTCGCGATGACTGGTTGCTCGGTGGCTTGGCTGGATTACCAGGACTATCGACCGTCGCCGAACATCTGCCGCGCTGACGAGGTCACGCGCATCGACTGCGTGCACGTGAATCGTGCTCCGGCGCAGCCGATTCCGACCCCGGCGGGGTGGCAGCGATGACCGCAACCGAGCCCAAGGGCGGGATCCCGGTCTATGACTGGCGTTGCGCGCCTTCGCATCTGCGGACGCGTCGGCAGCTTGCTGCGCAGGGATTGCGCCCGAACGGCCAGGACATCGCGGGCAAGGTGCAGCGTCCGCGCCGGTCGCGGGAGCCGTTGACGGCCTATCTCTATGACGTCAACCTCGCCGCGGCGAAGCGGGAAGCGACTCCCGCCCAGCTCGAAGCGCTGGCGAAGGCCACGAGGGAGCGGCAGCTGCGCGCTGCGGAGCTGCACGGCGTCGACCGTGGCGAGTTCGAGCGGATCAATGACCCCGGCCCGGGTTGGGCCGATTCGACAACGACCCCAGCGATTGAGCGGGCCCCGATTGCGGGTCATGCGTTCGCGGGGCTGGTCAACGGCCGTGGCCGTGACCGTGATGGATGGGAGCGATAGATGACGGCATATCGGATCGGTCCGGTGCCGATGACCGTGTTGACGATTCTGGCGTTCATGTACGGGGCGCCGCTGGATGTGGTCGCCCGGATGCTGGGTGTACGGATGCCCATCGCGTACCGGCATGTGGCGAAGTGGCGGGCATCCAACCTGGTTTCGTCGTTGAAGTTGCGGCCGGTGCCCGGCCCGACGTGGGTGTTTCCGACCCGCTCGGCGATCGAGGGCCTGACAGGTCTGAGCACGCAGTTCTGGACGCCGACACCGAAGATGGCCGCGCACGTGCGCACCGTGCTGGAGCTGCGGTTGGCGCTGGTCGGGCTGGATCTAGAGCGGTGGACTTCCGAGCGTGAGCTGCGCGCGCAGGTCGGTCCGGTCCGGGCAGGAGAGGCGCGCCCGCACATCCACGATGGCCGGTATTACGACGAGCAGGGCCGGTTGTGGGCGGTCGAGGTCGAGCTGACGGCGAAGAACGCTGCCGCGGCTCGGATCGCGGTCGCCAAGGCCAAGCAGGCAGCGGCGAAAGCCAGCTGCGACAAGCTCATCTACTACTGCCGCAACGGCGAGATCCGCAACGTGATCGCCGATGCCGCCCGTGCGGCAGCGGGTGTGGAAGGCCCCTCGATCCGAGTGGCCACCCTCGCCGAAGCATTCGGCACCACCAGCACCGTTCCCGGTTCTCGGCCCGGTCTGTCGCTGATCTCCGGTGGTGCCTCTGATCGCATCAACCAGGCCACGTCCGGTGGTCGTGACACCGGAGAGGCGGTGTCGTGATGAGCACCGATTTCCCGATCCACCGTGACGCGGACGCGGTGTGCCAGAAGGTGATCGATTTCCGTCCCGAGTGCGCCAAGACCTACCCGTCGCAGGTGCCCGCCGCCCCGGAGCAGTCCCAGGTTCCGGGTACCGAGCAGGCCCCGCACATCGAGATTCACCCGAAGGCCCCGCCGATCTTCGGCGACCACGCCCCCGACGGTGACCTGTTCGGCATCACCTTGCCGGAGATCACCCTCGACGGGTTCCTCGACGCGTTGATGATCGCGGGCACCTGCGCGGTGTTCGGGCTGGTGTCGGCGGGCGCGATCTTCCTGGTCGCCAACCTGTTGGCGTGGTCGCCCGCGCGGCTGCGGAACTGGACAATCGGCGCTTCGGTGGCGATGCCCGGTTCGGCGATCGTGTTCGGCGGCATGGACTGGTCGGCGCCGCTGACCCAGTTCACCGCGGGTGCGGCGGAGCTGGTGTCGGGCAACCCCGCTCACGGCCTGGCGGCGATGACGGTGCTGCTCATCCCGGCCGCGTGGCTGGCGGCGATGATCGCGTTCACCAACCGGCGGGTCCGGATCGCGACCAACGGGTTGCAGTCCCCGGCCGCCACCGAGCGGGCGTTGTGGCTGCGCACCCAGCGTGAGCAGCGGGCAGCGGCGCGGATGTCGCGGTATCGGCTGCCGTTCTCCACCGGCGGGCTGAACCCGCAGCCGGTCCTCGGGCGTCTGGCGACCGAGTCGAGCCAGGCCCCGACCAAGTCGCGGACGCGGGCGCTGCTGTCGCGCACGGAGACCCGGCTGATCGTGCCGTGGATCAAGTTCAACGAGCACGGCACCGCCGTCGCGTCCTCGGGTAAGGGCAAGTCGACCCTGCTGAACCGGACGGCGGTGTCGTGGTTCGTGACCGGGTGGCTGCGCCATCAGCAGTGGTGGCGCCCGCGTCGGCCCGGCCGGCCTCTGGTGTTGGTGATCGACTGCAACGGCGGCCCGGAGTCGAAGAAGTCCGCGCGGACGATGGCGCGCTGGTTCGCCGCCCTGGGTGTGCCCGCCGATCGGATCGGTGTGGTGGGTGTGGAGGACACCGACCCGCTGCACACGCAGCTGAACCTGTGGGGCATCGAGGATCTCGATGATCTGCGTTCGGTGTTGTCGGCGATGATCTCCGGCGGCTCGACACCGACGACCGACACCGAACGCTACTTCCACAACCTGCGCGAGACCCTGATCCACCTGGTCGTGGACGCGCCGGAGAAGGTGGTCGACGGCAAGCCGGTCGGGCACAACCCGCCGCGAGATTGGATCGAGTTCCTGTCGCGGTTCGATCAGGTCAAGCTGTCCAAGCTGTGGGGCGGGATCTGGGACGACACCGTGCCGTGGGCCGGTGTGGCCGGTGTCGATCGGGAGATCGCCTCCACGATGGCCGGGAAACAGCCGGTGATGGATTCCGCGCGCAGCGAGTTCGGCATCCTCTACCGGCTGCTGGGTGACTCCTTCGAGGGCGACAAGCAGGTCACCGACTTCGATTTCCTCTACATCATCCTCGAAGGCGTCAAAGCCGCCGACCGGGCCCGCGCCCAGTTCGCCGCGCTGGGCTGCATGCTCGAACAGCTCGCCGACAAGGACCACGGCCGCCAGGCCCTGCTGGCTGTGGACGAGTTCTCCGCGGTCTCGGACGGCAAGACCCGCGCCAAGGCGTGGGTGGAACGGCTGCGCAAGGCCGGGATCGGCTCGTGGTGGTTCGCCCAGTCCTGGAACGGTCTCGGGCACGACGACGACTCGCGTGAGGCCCTGGTCACCGCCGCCTCCGGTGGCTCGCTGCTGGGCGGGCAGGAGAAGGGCGACAAGCTCGCCGAGATCTACGGCACCCGCCGCGATTTCGACCTCTCCCGCAAGCTCATCGGCGGCTCCCAGGAAGGCGACGAGGGCAACGTCCAAGCCAACGACAAGCTGCTCGTGCACCCGAACCGGCTGCGCGCCATGGCCAAAGGCGACATCGTGCACGTCTCCGGCGGCGTCGCCCGCTTCGGCCGCGTCACCCCGCTCGATGAACGGCAACTGTCCTCGCTGCGCCCGCTGCCCGGCCTGGCGCAGATGCAGACCATCACCCCCGATCCCGTCTCGTTGGCGCCGGTCATCGACCTGCGCAAACACCGCCACGCCTGAACCCGCACACACGAAACCCGAAGGAGAACAACCATGTCCGACCCGAACCACGACACCGCCGAAGGATTCCGGCTCGATGTGACCCTGCTCGCCGAACGCGCGGCCGTGCTGGCCGCCGCGTCCGGCGGCGCCGTCCGCTTCGACCGCCGCCCGCCCTTCGATGTCCGGCTGCTGTCCGCGCCGATCAACCGCCGCCCCGCCTGACCCGAGAGGAACCACCACACATGTCTGTTCCGAACTTCAACCCCGAGGACCACGGAGAGGAGATCTCCGGCCTGTCGCCCGAGCAGCGCCAGGCCGAGATGGACCAGCTGGCCCCGCTCGCCGACGAGATGGCCAACCGCACCACCAAGAAGCTGGTCGCCCAGATCCAGCAGCAGACACCCGTCGTCCCTGATGGCGGCCAGATCGGTCGTGCGCTGGGCAAGCACGTCGACCACGCCACCCGCATCAAAGACGGGCTGCGGCTGTGGGCCCCGGCCCTGGGCACCACCGCCGGGTTCGCGGTCGCGGCGTCCACTCTGCCGATGACCGGCCCGCTGGCCGTCTACGGCGCTGGGCTGACCGGGTTCTCGGTGTGGATGTGCGCCGGGCGCCCCGGCCCCGTCGAGTCGGTGCGCCTCAGCGGCTACGTCCTCGCCGATTCCGCTAGCTGGATCAAACGCCACACCACCCGCCGCCGCAACGACGCGGCGCAGTCCGCACAGCCGACACCGAAATGACTCAGCGGCACTTCGGTCGCCAAGTTCTGGCGGCGTTGGCGGGCTCGACCCCGGCATTCACACCAGCCCCGGCCGCCGCAGCGCCGCGGCGCAGTCCGCACAACCCACCCCGAAGGAGAACCGAACACATGAAATTCGACCGCTTGTTGCCTTTCGCGACTACCGCCGAGGTGGCTACCGCTCGCGGCTATTTGCTGGCCTGCGTGGAGCAGAACCCGCATTGGGAGCCGGAGGACTCCGAGGAAATCGACGCCCTTACCGACGAGCAGGTCATTGCCCGCACGCTGCGGGTCTGGCCGGAGGGCTGGGAGGACTTCCGTACCTACTTCGCCGAAGACATCCGCGACGCCGAGGCCGTCGAACGCGCGGCGTGGTTCGCCGAGGCTGCCCAGGCCGCCCGCGGGCACCTGTTCGCCTCCCGGCTGCCTGAGGCCGCGCTGCGGTGGGGCAGATGTTCGCTCTCCGCTACCGAAGCGGTGGCCACGCTCGGCGCCGATATCGCCGAGATCCGCCGCGACGCCGCCGAGTGGCACTGGATCGCCGAGATCCTCGGTGTCCCGGTGCCGGTCGCGATGGCGTGGGCGGTCGAGGGCCGCGCCCGCCAGCTCGCCACCGTCCTCGTCCGCCCGTTCCGCGCCGCACAGGCGTCCGAGTAACCCCGAAGGAGAACAAACCCTATGACCACCAGCACTTTTCACCTGACGCCGGAGCTTCCGGCGTGGCTGTGGACGTTGCCGCCCGGCACGTTGCTGGCCGTGCTCGACGCCGACGGCGCCGGGTTCGGGCCGCTGCCGTCGATGCAGGACTACTACTGGGTGCAGCTGCGGGAGTTGGCGCTGCACCTGGTCGTGGAGGCCCCGACCGGCCCCGCCACCAGCACCGCCGATTTCCTGTCCCGGTTCGACCCGCACACCCTCGCGCAGCTGTGGGGCGGTGACATCGACTCCGCCGTATGGACGGGTGCGCCGGGTGTGGACCGGCTGATCTCCGTCCTGATCAGCGGCAAGCAGCCGATGTTGCTGGTGCTGCTGGCCGAATTCACCAACCGATTCCGGTACTGGGCCGCCTTCCCCGAGCAGCTGCGCACAGCGGTGCTCACCGCAGAGCCCGACTTCCCGCTGCCCACCCTCACCACCGAGAAGGAGAACTGATCATGTCCGACACCAACTACGGTCCCGCTGTCGAGGACGAGATCTTCGCCCAGGCACGCCAGTTCAGTGCCGCGATGCGCACGGCGATGCAGCGCCACGCCCAGGCCGCGAACTGGATCGAACGCCGCCGCGCCCGCAAGGAAATCTCGCGCCTGGTCCGTAAGGAGCGCCGCGAGCAGCAGCAGTCCCGCACCAACCACCTGTCCTGGACCAATCAAGCGGTCAACCGCTACCGGCTGCACGCCGCAACAGTCGCGGCCCGCGCCAATGATCCGCGGGTGGATCACGACCGCCGCGCCCGCGACGCCCGCGCTCTGGTCGAGCACCGCGACCGGCTCGCCTTGCAGTTCATCGGCGACGGGCACCTGACTCGCACCGAGCAGGGCATCGCGCTGGACGGTTTGGACGCGGCGACGGTGTTCCCGGAGTTCAAGACCGGCAACCTGTTCGCCCGCGCTCACAAGGTCAAGGGCTTGGAGGCGCTGCACTACCGGGCGCGGGTGGCCCGCGAGGCGGTCAACATCAACCGCAGCGCCGACCGGGAACGGCAGGAGTGGCAGCAGGGCCTGGACGCCGCGCACCGCGCCAATCTCGAGGACGCGCTGCTCGCCCGGATCGACGCCGCCCAGGATCATCGGCACCGCTACACCGCGCAGATGACGTGGACCGATCCGGACGGCGGGAAGCTCACCGAGTCCCGTGCGTTCGCCACCGAGCACACCGCCACCGAATGGTTGCAGCGCAACATCGGCCGCACATCGTGGGCAGAAGGCACCACCCTGGCGGTCGAGACCCGCGACACCCTCAACGCCGCCAAGCAGTACGTCGACCACGGCCGCCCCGAGACCGTCGCCGGACAGCTCGCCGCCCGGGAGGCCGTGCTGCGGGAGCGGACGTTGACCGGGCAGGTGCACCGCGAGCAGGCCACCACGGCGCAGGCCCGCGAGGTCGAGCAGGCCCGCGAGCAGGAGACGGTGGCGTTCGGGTTCGGCAGCACGATCACCTACCTGCCCGAGCACGCCAAGCAGGTGGTGCACGAGCGGGGTGAGCACGCCACCGAGGCCGAGTCGGCGCGCTGGACCGCGCAGCAGCTGGCGGTGATTCGGCCGGCACCCGGCACCACCGTGCACGTGGCTGCCTCCGAGACCTCCAGCGAGGGCCACGAGGACCCGGTGTTCCGCGCCACGGGCGCCCGCGCCGAAGTCGCGAAGGACGTGACGCGGTGGCAGGAGGGCATCGAGCGCGTCTCGTCCGCACAGGAGCGAGACGAGTCCCGGTTGCCGGCGTCGGTGCAGCAGATCGCGGCCGAGCGTGACCAGCTCGCCGAGGATCTCGCCCAGCGTGGGCGCGAGGTCGAGCAGCTGTCCGGCGATCTGGTCGACGCGGCCGAGCGCAACAACCAGCTGTCCGGGCAGGTCACCGAGCGGGACAAGAAGCTCGCCGAGCTCACCGCCCGGCACGGGTTGTCGATCGAGCACAACAACGACCTGACCGAGGCCAACGCCCGGCTCACCCAGAAGCTGACCGCGCTCACCGCCGAGCGCGACCAGCTGCGCGGCGAACGCGACGAGGCGGTGGCGAAGCTCGCCGAGCGCACACCGGCGCACGAGCGCTACGGCAGCCCGGAGCGCCAGGCCGAGCAGGCCGGGGCCGACGCCGCCAGCAACGGACACACCAACGGCCGCGCGCCGATCAAGGGCCACGCGTTCGCGGGCCTGGTCAACAACCGCAACCGTGACCGGGAAGGGATGGAGCTGTGAGCACCAACGAGCTGGATGACCTGTACATCAACCGCTACGCCGGACGAGTCGAGAACCCGGAGGAGGTGTTGATGCGGGCGGACTTCGACCGCGTGAAGGACCTCACCACGACCGCGTTCCACGCTGAGTTCGACGCTGAGTCCGACCAGGACGCCGAGCGGATCTTCGACCAGGTCGACGAGATCACCGCCCGCTGGACCGACCGCGACGACGAGCTCGGTGCCGCCTACCGGTATCTGCAGGACGCGCACAGCGACTGGAAGTCAGCGCCGGACACCATGCGTCGTCTGTGCGAGCAGATCGCCGCGGACCGGGCTCAGGGTTTCCACGCGATCAGCGAGATCGACTGGCGCAGCCAGCAACACGCTCGCGAATTGACCGGCAACGGCCGCTGGATCGTGCAGCCGCGGACCATCGAGCAGGCCCGCCAGCAGCTCGCCGCCGCCGAGCGCCGCGACTCCTGGACCGATCCGGCCGAGGCCAACCCGAACGCGGCACCGGTCCCGGTGTCCGGATCGTTCGCCGCCGCCCGCACTGCGGAGCTGTCGCGGCAGCAGCGGCGCCCGATTCCGGGGCACGCGTTCGCGGGCCTGGTCGACAACCGTGATCGGGGACAGGAGATGGAGCGGTGACCGCGATCCACGAAACCGACGCTCCCGCCGACGGGTTCGAGCTGTTGCGCCCGTACGGGCCGACCGCGCCGGGTGAGTCCTACGCCGAGTTGCAGGCCCGGCTGATCGCGGCCAACGAACGCGCCGCCGTGCTGGAGGAGCAGCTCGCCGCGGTGACCGCGCGGCTGGATTCCGCTGAACACCAGGTTGCGGATCTGGAGGACCGTAACCGGGAGCTTGCCAGTGATCTGGACGACGCGCTGGATCTCGCGGGCGAGAACGCCTTGCACGCCGGTCGTGAGCGGCTGGTCCCGAAACCGCTCTACGGGCACGCGTTCGCGGGCCTGGTCAACCACCGTGATCGAGAAGGGATCGAACGATGAGCGACACCCTGTCGCGCCCTGACGCCACTGTGTCGCCGTCCGGCGTCGCCGCGTCGCCCACCACCACGACCACTGCGACGCTCGTGTCGCCGCCGTCGTGGAACGCCGCTGAGACTGTCGCCTTGCTGTCGCTTGCGGCGGTGAGCATCGCGGCGTTCTTCTGGTCGGCGATCGCGCTGCACGGGGTGGCGGTGATGTCGGGTATCGATTCCCGATTGGCGTGGGGCGCCCCGGTGATCGTGGACGGCCCGATCGTCCAGGCCGCGTTCTCGCTGGTGACGTTGAACCGGCGCGAGAAGATCGGCGTGGTGGTCCCGGCCGCGACTCGCCGGTTCTTCTGGGCCGAGCTCGCCGCCGCTGAGCTGGTGTCTTTGATCGGAAACGGTGTCCACGCCTGGAAAGCCGACGGTCTGCTGCTGCCCGCTCCCGCCGCCGCAGCGGTGGCAGGAGCCGCCCCGATCGCCATGCTGGCGGTGACGCACGCGCTCACCGCGCTGATGGAGGTTCCCCGCACCCCACAGCCGCAGGCGACAGCACCCGTCGCGGCGGCGACAACCGGCGACACCACCCCGAACCGGGGCGACACCGAGGCGACACCCGTCGACGTGGAGGCGACAGCGGTCGAAATGGATGCGACAGCGGCACGCGACGCGGAGGTCCTGCGGCTGCATCAGGCCGGCCTTTCCTACCGCGAGATCGCCCCGATCGTCGGGTTGCACCACGGCTCGGTCGG
Source organism: Nocardia sp. NPDC004260 (assembly GCF_053603155.1). NCBI lineage: Bacteria > Bacillati > Actinomycetota > Actinomycetes > Mycobacteriales > Nocardiaceae > Nocardia > Nocardia sp. NPDC004260. The sequence continues at coordinate 25,427 of NZ_JBSGEZ010000086.1, forward strand.
CAAGATCCTCGCCCGCCTCAAGACCGAAGGCGACACCCACCGCGAGCAGCTGGCGCTGCCCGCTGGCTCGAACGTCCGGCTGATCGCCGGATAACCCCACACCCAACAACCGATAACCAAGGAGTAACCGTAATGACATCGTGGATCATGACCGAGGAGCCGAAGGTCATCCGCAGCGCGTTCGGCAAGGCCGATGAGCCCGGCACGACGGTGGCCGGTCTGGTCGTCTCCCAGGAGCTGGCCGTGCAGAAGGACCCGAAGACCGGCAAGCCGAAGCTGCGTCAGGGCAACCCGATCCGGCAGCTGGAGGTCGTCATTCTGACCGGCTGGCAGACCGATCCGGACGACGACGGCGCCCGCAAGCTGTTCGTGCGCGGCAACCTGCAGAAAGCCATCCGCGCGGCGATCCTCGCCGCGGGCGATGACGACCTGCGCAACGGCGCCCGGCTGACCATCCAGTACACCGGCACCGGGCAGGCGTTCAACGCCGACTACGCCCCGCCGAAGCTCTACCAGGCCAAGTACGAGCCGCCCACCGACGACTCCCTCGCCGAGGTCGCCGCCTACCTGGGCCAAGACGACGAATAACCGCCTGACCCACGCCTGACCAGCAAGAAGGCCCCTGCCGAGTCCCAGTCGGCAGGGGCCTTCGCGTGCCTGGCGCAGCTGGACACCAGGCCCACTCATTGTTCGCCACCTGCCCGCCGACCGAAACGCCGGGCGGGTTTCTTTTGCCCCTGGGTGGTGGCGCTTGCGCCTCCACCCGGGCAGGCCACCGGCCTGCCCCATAACGCCTGCTCTTCCCGCGCAGAGGCTCCAAGGTCAAGGGTGGCCGCAGGCCATCGCCGCAGGCGACGCGTAGCGCCCTTGAGGTTGGAGGGGCGCGGGAACACAATGCAGGCGCCACCACCCCAGGGGCACGCGGCCGAAGGCGGCGCACGGCGCACCGCGCCGCCATCCATTCAATTGCTGACCAGTAGCAGAGACATGCACGAGAGGCGTCGAAATCCACGTCGAGCGTCCTCGGGATCCTTCGATTCCTCTCAGCTCAGCGCCAGAGAGCGGGC
>NZ_JBSGEZ010000087.1:0-25859 GCF_053603155.1 Nocardia sp. NPDC004260
AGTTGCCACTCTGGCCAACCTCGCCCACGCCCGCTGACCGTAACCGGGTCCAGGTCGTCATCACCGCGTCGGACTTACGGGACAACCCTTAGGGGGACACCCGACCCCGTCCGGCCGCACCGCCGGGCGGGGTCTTTTCCGTCCGGTGGCGGTCAGGGCGCGTCCTGAAGTCGCCGCGACGTACCGACACGGATACGCCGACGGGCGCTCACCTCGGTGTAGCGCACGGACTCGGAAGCGCCGACCCGGTGGCCAGATCACAGACGCCACCGGTGAATATCTGCAAGGGCGCGGTGACCAAGAGCACGAGAATCCCGATGACGTCACCACGCTGCAGGAAGTACACGGCCGATTGTGCCGCCGCCGCCCCGGAATCCACCGCCGACGAGCCGGTTCCGGCCGCGACAGCGGTCCCCGGGGCGGAGCTGATCGGTTCGGCCGTCGCACCGGCGGCGGTGACGAGGAGGGTCACCGCCGCGACCGAGGCGGCGGCGAGGCGAAGGGGGGTACGCATCATTGCGCTCCTATGTTGAAGAATTAGCGTTCACATAATAGCGAGAGTTCGTCCGGCTGTGCGCGAGATTGTGGAGGGAATGTCTGTGCCTCGACCCTGGCTTCCCCTGCGGTTTCGGCAGGTTTGCAGCTCGTCTAAACGCCATTGCCTCGTCGTTCGACCTTCGAAGCCCTTCGTTGTGGTGCAGGGTGGGATTCATCCGGCGTCATCCGTTAGTCTGCTTTCTGGCTATGAATCTTGCATTACTTAGCGCGACGGATCGCAGGGGTTGATCGAGGTCGTGCGCTCGGTGCCCGCCAACGCACGCCGTATGTTCCGACTCTTGAACCCGATACCGGGCGTGAAATGGTCCACCCGCATCGTGCGGTTCCGGTTCTGGAATCGAACGGTGGAGCCGGGGCACTGCCGCACATCTTGGCCGTCCGGGCAGCCGATCTGCCCGGACGTCGCTACGGCCGAACCCGCTTACTCCGGCAGCCCTGACCACGACCGGTGATCCGCGCACTCAGGCTTGGACTGCGGGCTGCTTCGGAAGCAGGAAGACGACGATGCCCGCTATGACCGCTATGACGAACGTCGCGAAGGATGCGACGGCGAAGGCGTGGCCCGCGGCGGCAACCCTGCCGACTTCCGTGGGATGGAACGAGCTGAAGTAGATCGCTCCGATAACGGCGACGCCCAGAGCTCCGCCGCACTGCTGGGCCGTCGACAAAGCCCCCGGCGCGACACCGGCGGACTCCGGCTTCACGCGGCTCAGCACCGTGTTCAGCGCCGGGGTGATGACCAGTCCGCCACCGACGCTTTGCAGTACGAGGGTGGGGATCACGAGCAGCGGAGTGATTCGCGGGCCGGACACCAGCAGAAGGCCGGTCGCCAGGTAACCGCTCGCCAATACGAGCGCCCCGATCTCGAGGACACGTCGGCCGTATTTCGGGATGATTCGGCCCGCCACCATGCTGAACACGAAGAATGCGATGGCTGCGGGCGTGTAGACCAGGCCCGCGCCGAGCGCCGACATATCCAGGCCTTGCTGCATCGTCACCGACAAGGCCAGGTAATACGAGTAGATCAACGCGTACAGCGCGAGGACGAGAACGATCCCGAGCGAGAACGAGCGCTGTCCGAACAGCGTGAGCGGTACCAGCGGATCCCCGCCTCGTCGTTCCAGGCGTCGCTCGATCGTGACGAACGAGCCGAACGCGACCGCGCTGCCCGCGAAGCACGCCCAGACCCACCCCGGCCAGCCTGCCTCCTGCCCTTGGATGAGTGGGAGTACCAGCAGGAAGAGTGCCGCGCTGAGCACCAGCACCCCGGGCACGTCCAGCTTGCGGGTGACCGAGTCTGTCTCCGGCACGTAGCGCACGGCGAGCAAGAGCATGGCGATTCCGATCGGCGCGTTCACCCAGAACACCAGGCGCCAGCCGGAGTCGAACAGGTCGGCGCCGATCAGCAGCCCGCCGATGACCTGCCCGCCGATGGTGGCCATACCCATGACGATGCCGAGCACGCCATATACGCTGTGCCGCTTCGCCGCCGGTACCAGCACCGTGACGTACGCGAACACCTGGGGAACCATCAGGGCGGCTCCCAGGCCCTGGGCGACACGTGCTGCGATCAGGCTGCCCGCGTTCGGTGCCAGCGCGCAAGCGACCGATGACAGAGTGAACAGGGCCACCCCGAGAAGGAAGATCCGCTTGCGGCCGTACATGTCGGCCAGGCGAGTAGCGGTGATGATGAAGACCGCGTAACTCAGTTGATAGCCCGCCAGCACCCACTGGACATCGCCGTCGGACGCGTGCAGGTCCGCCGCGATCGAGGGGTCGGCCACCACGACGATGAACGAGTCGAGGACCGCCATGAACAGGGCGGTCAGAAGAATCGATATCGTCACCCACGGAATCGCATTCGCTTCCGCGGCCACTACCGGCCGATCGGCCGCTTGCTGACTACTCGCCACGATAAGAGACCTCTTCATCTGTCGGTGCCCAGGGAATCGGCCAGCTTCTTGACCACCTCGGCCGCCATGACGGCCTGACCCGACGTCGAGAAGTGGATACCGTCCGCACTGAGCAGGTTGTCGCGGTCGTTGACCGGGTGGTCCCACATGTCCACCACGATGGCGTCGTATTCCGAAGCGAGCCCGCGCACGATCTCGTTCACCGCGGCGACCCGCTCCGTCCAGTCGGGGAAGACCGGGACGTCATACGCTCTGCCGAGCGTGAAAGTGGTCAGCAGGGCGCCGGTCCCCTTCGCCAGGTCGTACATCTGCCGAAGCGTTCGCTCTATCTCGCCGAAATCCGGCCTGCGCCGCACGATGTCGTTGGCACCGCAGGGCAGGTGGAGCAGGTCGGGGGAGAACTCGAGCATGCGGGCCGCCTGCTTCTCGAGCGTCTGGGCGGTGGTCGCCCCGTTCTCGGAGACGTTGAGGTAATCCAGATCCGGCCGGACGGATCGCAGGACATCGGCAACCCGATCCGACCAGCCCCGATCTCGGTAGCCCGGGGTGGGATCGCCGGTTCCCGCCGAAAGACTGTCGCCGACAACGGCATACCTGCCCCACGGGGCCTCGGCCAGCAATGCCACGGCATCCGCCTGGTCCAGGCAGAACGGGTCGGTCTCCTCGGTGAAGACGTTGTGCTCCATGCAGGAGAATATACGGTCGACCGTATGTTTTTATCAAGTCGTTGTTCGAGGACGAAGGCATGAACAGACGGCATCTCCTGGCTCAGGTGGCCGCGACCAGCGTCGCGCCGATAGTGGCGTCCGATCTGCTGGCTGCTGGTTTCTCGGCGCGACTGGATCATGCCGGGCCGAGTATCGAGGCGTGGCAGGAGAAGCTCAGCGCCTACGGCACCGACTACATGTCACTCGGTGCGGCGGATATCCAGCGGCGCTTGGCCGTTGACCTGGCGATCCTGCAACAGCAGTTGGACAGTCCGCAGTTGTGGGGAGCTGCTGCCCGGCTCATGACGCTGTACGCGAAGACTTTTCCGGGGTCGGACGGCACCAAGGCGGTCACCTGGTACCGGATGGCCGCCGAAGCCGCAGACCGCTCCGAGGATGAGCAGACCCGCGTGTGGGTGCGGGGGCGTGCGGCCATAGCCCTCGGCTACGAGGGTGCGGCGTTGGGAGTCGCCGATCTTTTCGCCGACCAGGCGCTGGCGTTGTCGGACAAGCCGAGCTTGGGTCGGCTCAATGCGATCATGGGCAAGGCGCATGCGGCAGTGTTGCGAGGTGATGGCGAGACGGGGCGCGCTCTTGTCGAAGAGGGACGCCGGGTGTTCGACAAATCGGGGTCCTACGAGCAGACCTCCGACTACGCCGTTCCGTGATGGCGCATGAACGTGTTCCTCTCGCTGCTCGCTGCGCGGCTCGGCGATGAGAAATTGGCGGTCGCCTCGCAAGAGCAGGCGCGAAGAGAGCTTCCGGCCGAGTTGCCCCGATTCGCAACGCATCTGGAGATGCATCGCGGTCTGATGCTGGTCAGAGCGGGCGATCGAGCCGAAGGTGTTCGGACCGCACGCAGCGCGATGGACGCCCTTCCGCCTGAGAAACACTCCCTGACCTTGCGGATGCTGATGGACGAGATCGCCGGTTCCAGCGATGGCACAGCCTGAACGCCTACGCACGTCAGTGTGCTCGAGACTTTCGGTGTCGCGAATAGGCTGCACCGATGCGTTCGTTCAGCGAACACGCAGCGTTGGGCTCGTGCATGGTGCGGGCTGCCGAGGTCGCAGCTGAACGGGTTGGCCACGGTGAGCAGTGGAAGCATGCTCGGGTTGTCAAGACAGGGTCCGGCTCCTGTGCACCGCGATGGCAAGGGAGTCGGACTGAGAGGCGATATCGATTCATTCGCCTCGACGCGCCGAATTGAACCACCGGTGAAGGTGGCCAGGCGCAGCCCGGACTCGGACTTTCCCGGCGGACCCGGACCGCGTCGCGACAACGGCGAGAGAACCCTCGCCGTCGCCTCTCGTGTCCTGCCTATGCGCCCGGGATCATGTCGGAAGTTTCGATGCGAGGACGTCGACGTTCTCGATCACAGGCGACACGGTGAACAGTTCCTCGGCGCGCTGCCCGAGTGCGGTGCCCACGCCGCCGGCCAGGTGGGCTTGCCGGCCGGCGTCGTCGGGGAACACGTCGAAGATGCCGAACGTGGACGCATCGAACTGGACGGCGAACCAGGCCCGGGTGTCGGGCTCCTGCTCGACGATCGCCTGCGCGTCTGTCAAGAACTTCGCTACTTCCGACTCCTTGCCCGGCTTTGCATGTACCCGGACCAGCAGACCCACTCGTACCATGATCCCTCCTTCGGTTGGTACACGCTTCGAACGGACGGCCTACCCGTGCCGGGGCGAGATAAACACGCCGTGTTCTCGTGCGCGACGACTGTCGACTTGCCATCCACGCCGGAGCGTGGGTGTGCAGGGGGACCGATCGGAGGTGGTCCGGCCGAAGGTTGGCACGCCGAGACCGACCTATTGGATCGCCCGAACGTCAGTGCGATTCGGCGACGTCGAGCAGTATGCGCAGCAGGTCCTCCGGGGCGTCCCGCATCAGGTTGTGCCCGCCGTTATTCGAGGGTACGTGGATTGAACGTCTGCACCTTTGTTCCGAAAAAGCGCGAGATGATTATTATCCGCTTGTTCGACACAGCGTAGAAGGTGTGCGCCCTACGCTGGGCGTCGACAACTAGACGTCCCAGCAGGAAGTAAAGACCGACCAGGACGAAGATCCCTACAGCACATTCTCACCCGGGCCGAGAATTCGGCCGATCTCACTCTGAACGATATTTTCTTCGTTCATGGTTCACCGTCCTCGATATTGTCATACGCCGGTTCGCATCGGAATTCGTGTGACACGTGCCATGTATCGCAGAGGAATCCGTCCGTGCCGTGGCTACCGAAGGGAATCGGCCACGCACGGTCCGGGCAAGGTCGTGCTGGATCAGCGGGCGTCGCCCGTGGTCGGCGGGACTGCTCGAACCTTCCGCGGCAATACGTCATCGGCTGCCGGTAAACCGGTGGCGACTGGGTGGGTGCGCCTCGTAGCTTGTCCGTTCGTGACCGACGATCGGAAGACGGACCCGAATCGAGACGAACTCGGCCGAGTGTTCAACGAGGTGCCGCAGCTCTATGACCGAGTCCGGCCGGGATACCCTGACGAGCTGTTCGCTGACCTCTGCGACATCACCGGCGTGACCGAAAGGTCGGCGGTGCTGGAGGTGGGCTGCGGTACCGGTCAGGCGACGCGCTCGCTGGCAGCGCTCGGCTGCTCGGTGACCGCCATAGAGCCGGGGCCGGACATGGCCGCAGTCGCCCGCAGGCGGGTCGCCGGTTTCCGCGACATCGAAGTCGAGACGTCGACGTTCGAGGAGTGGGACGACCGCGGCCGACGCTTCGACGCCCTGGTGGCCGCGTCGTCGTGGCATTGGGTGGACCCGTCGATCGGCTGGCGGCGAGCCCACGATGTGCTCTGTCCCGGAGGCTGGATGGCGCTGCTCGGCAACGTCGTCGTCCGCAGGCCGGGCGAGCCGGAGGTCTACGCCGAAACTGCCGATCTGCACGAGCGGTTCTGCCCCGGCAACCCTGGCTGGGGTCATCCACCACTGGAGGATGACGTGCGCGCCACCGATGAGGGCTGGGGCCTGGTCGAGGATCCCGGAGCATTGTTCGGCCCGACGATCGTGCGTTGGTACCCAACAGTTCAGTGGTTCGACGGAGACGGCTTCGCTGATCTCCTTCGCTCGACGTCGCTGTATCGCAGGCTCGCCCGCGACGTCCGTGAGCCCCTGCTCGACGCCATCGCCGAGCGCATCCGTACACGGATGGGCGACCGGGCATCACGCCGTTATCTGAGCGTCCTGCGTGTCGGACAGCGCCTCGAGTGAGGTCGGGACCGATCTGGCCGAGGGTTGTCCCACGAGGCCGACCCGTTGAATCAGCCGAATATCAGTGCGATTCTGCGACGTCGAGCAGTATGCGCAGCAGGTCCTCCGGAGCGTCCCGCATCAGGTTGTGCCCGCCGTCGAGCGCGTGGGTCGTCCACCCGGCGTCGTCCCGCAATCGCTGGTAGGTGGCGGTGAAGGGCGAGGGGGTTTCCCATCCGGCCGCGTAGACGTAATCCCTGCGCCGGATATGGCCGAGATCCCCGGTGAGCGCGAGTGGTTGGAGAACCGACGCGAGTGGGTGCGCTGTGGCTCGCGGATCGAAGAAGGGCAGCGGGCGGACCGCGTCGCCGGTGTCGACCACGTCGAGGTACCACCGCCGCTCTTCGTCGGAAACCAGTGTGAAGCAAGAGTCCCCGTGCCCGGGAACCACGGCGTCGAGGTACACCAGCGCGCCCACCCGGGCCGCCGCGCGATCGGCGGCGCCGGTGATCACCATGCCGCCGTAGCTGTGTCCCACCAGGACGGCGTCGGTGACGTTCTCGGCCGCCAGCGCGGCGGTGACGTCCTGGATGTGAGTGTCCAGATTCACGCCGTGGCGCAGATGAACGCGCTCACCGACTCCGGTGAGGGTCAGCGGAAGCACGCGATGGCCGCGCGTACGCAGCTGCTCGGTGAGCTGCTCGAAGCACCAGCCGCCGTGGCACATGCCGGGGATCAGGACGAAAGTCGTCATTGTCGTTCTCCTTCTGGTCGGGGGAGCGAGGGGGTGAGATGGCGGCACTCGCCGACGCGGCGACGCATGCGATCGCTGTGAACGCGAGTGCGGAGTTGGTGGATGTGTGATCCGCGAGAGTCCCGGCGATCCACGGCCCTGCGGTTTGCCCGACGGCGAACACCGTCGTGAAGGCCGCCAGCGTCGCGGTCCAATCGACCGGTGCGGTGTTGTTCTTGACCGAGGCCGTGACCGCCGCGGGGACACTCATGAAGGTCGCCCCGTAGACGACGGTGGAGGCGAGCAGGACCGGCGGTGCGGGAGTAACCAGCGCCAGTGCCGCGCCCGCGCCCAAGACGGCGAGCAGGACGCACAGCGCTCTGCTTCCGGGCCAGCGGCTGATGGGGCGGCTCCACAGAACAGGTGCCGCGACCACGGCGAGTCCCATCGCGGTCCAGGCCGACATCACCTCGAGTGTCGAGGCGTGCCGATCGACCAGGTACGCCGACAGGAAGGTGATGTAGGTGATGTATCCACCCGCGAACAGCAGATACGCGAGCGCTGTCGGCCACAGTGACCGCAGGTGCGCGCGTCCGGCGACTTGTGGAGCCGGTGAGTCGACGCGGGTGGCGGTCCAACTCGCCAGGGCCGCAAGGCTTGCGGCGATACCCAGGCCGACCCACGCCATCCGCCAGTGATCCCCCGCCAGCGGCACGGTTGTGCCGCTGAGGACTATGCCGACCCCGGTGCCCGCGAAGTAGACGGCGATGGGCGTGCCGGATGACGCGTGCGTGGCGATATGCGAGGCGATGACGCCGCCGGTGATGAAGACGACCGCACCCGCCGCCCCGGCCACAGCTCTGGTCGCGAGCAGGAAGAGATGGTCATTGCCGACGGCGGTGGAGGTCAACGCCGTTGCGGTCAGCGTCATCCCGGTGCGGAACGCGGCTGCCGTGCCCAGGCGGCGAACCACTGCGGGTGTCGCCACGGCGCCGACGAGATAGCCGAGTCCGTTCGCGGTGCTGAGCATTCCGGCATCGGCCAGGTTCCAGCCGAGGTCGTTTCGCATGGCGGGTAACAGCAAGCCGTATGCGAACCGTGCGAATCCCAATGCCGACGCGGTGCCGAGGGCGAGGCGTGCGGCTTGCCATATCGGGGTCATTCACGCGGGCCTTCCGAGGTCGAACCGATCGGTACGACCTCGAATGCTAGCAGATGATCGAACCAGTCGTTACCATCTAGGTATGCCAGTAGCCAAAGGCTCGACGATAGACCCGGCGCGCACCCGCGCCGCCATCCTCGAAGCGGCGGAACCGCTGCTGTACGAGCGCGGCCTCGACGGAATCGGTGTAGCCGAACTGTGCGCGCGGCTCGGGGTGTCCAAGGAGACCTTGTATCGCCACTTCGGCACCAAAGATGGGCTCGTGCAAGCGATGCTGGAGTCGCGCAGTGAAAAGGTGTGTGGGTGGCTGGCGAGTGCGGTGGAGTCGGCCGGCGACGACCCCGCCGAGCAGTTGGGCGCGGTCTTCGACGCGCTCGGCGAGTGGTACGCACAACCGGCCTTTCGCGGCTGCGCCATGGTGAACGCGTCGGCTCAGCACTACGACGACGACGTGCGGGCCATCACCGCGCGGCACCTGCAGCGCTATCTCGACCTCTTCACCGGCATCGCCGCCCGCGCCGGAGCCGAGGACCCGGTCTCGCTGGGCCGTCAGCTGCTGATGCTGGTGGAGGGCGCGACCGTCGTCGCGGCGATGCACGGCCCGGCCGGTGTCGGCGGGCATGCTCGCGCCGCGGCGGCAGCCCTGCTCACCGCGGCTACCTGAGCGGACTCCTCACATCGCGGGGCGGACCCCGATGGCATGGCCGCTGTCGGCCGGGTCGCTGTCGTCCAGCGTAGATTCGTGCTATCGAGAAGAGATGACGCCGACGCGCTCCTTCTACGATGTCGTGATCGTCGGTGGCGGCCACAACGGGTTGGTGGCCGCCGCGTATCTGGCTCGGGCCGGGCGGTCGGTGCTGGTGCTCGAGCGGCAGCCGCATACCGGCGGGGCGGCGGTATCCGAGCGGGTGTTCGCGGGCGTAGACGCGCGGTTGTCGCGGTACTCGTATTTGGTGAGCCTGTTGCCGTGGTCGATCGTGACGGACTTGGGCTTGCGGTTCGAGACGCGGCGGCGGGCGGTCTCCTCCTACACGCCGGTACGGCAGGGTGGTCTGCTGGTCTCGTCGGCGCAGGCCCGGACGGAGGCGAGTTTCGCGCGGTTGACCGGCTCGGATAGGGAGTTCCGGGCATGGCAGCGGTTCTACGAGACCACGGGGGAGTTGGCCCGGCGGGTCTTTCCGACACTGACCATGCCACTGGTGTCGAAGGAGGCATTACGGCACATCGTGGACGACGCGGCCACCTGGGAGGCGCTGTTCGAGCGGCCGCTCGGTGAGACGATCGAGTCGACCTTCGCCGACGACACGGTGCGCGGCGTGGTGCTCACCGATGCGCTGATCGGCACGTTCACCCATGCGCATGATCCGTCGCTGCGGCAGAATCGCTGCTTCCTGTACCACGTGATCGGCGGCGGCACCGGCGACTGGGACGTGCCGATCGGCGGCATGGGCGCGCTCACCGACGCACTGGCCACGGCCGCGCGCGAGGCGGGCGCGGAGATCGTCACCGAATGCGCGGTGACGAGCATCGAAACCGACGGCGACACAGCGGAAGTCGGTTACGAAGAAGGGAAGATCGGAGCGCGCCACGTCCTGGCGAACGTCGCGCCGTATACGCTCGCCGGGCTGCTCGGCGAGCCGCTGCCACCGAAGCCCGAGGGTGCGCAGTTGAAGATCAATATGCTGCTGCGCCGCCTCCCGCGATTGCGCGACGCCGAAGTCGAGCCACGGGAAGCATTCGCCGGTACTTTCCACATCGGCGAGTCGTACGCCCAACTCGACCGCGCCTACGGCGAGGCCGCGATCGGCCGCATTCCGTCCGCGCCGCCCGCCGAAACCTATTGCCACACATTGACCGACCCCACGATCCTGTCACCTGACCTGGCTGCGCAGGGTGCGCACACGCTCACCCTGTTCGGACTACACGCTCGCGCGAAACTCTTCGCCGCCGACCACGCGTCGGCGAAAGACGAGTTCGTGAAAGCGACCTTGGGGCAACTCGATTCGGTGCTCGCCGAACCGATCGCGGACTGCTTGGCGAGAGACGAGAAGGGCGCGCCCTGCCTGGAGGCGAAGACGCCGATCGAACTCGAGCGCGAGGTCGGCCTGCCCGGTGGACACATCTTCCACCGGGACCTGGCCTTCCCCTACCTCCCCGAGGACGCCGACCCGGCCGACCCCGGCGCCCGCTGGGGCGTGGCGACCGGCCACCGCAACGTGTTCCTGTGCGGTGCGGGCGCCATCCGGGGCGGCGGCGTCAGCGGCATTCCCGGGCACAATGCCGCGATGGCCGTGCTGAACGCCGGTCAGGCGGGCTGACCCCGCAGCGCGATCTTGGCGGCGCGGCCCGGCGTCTCGGTGGCGACGGCGGCGTCCGCCGCGGCCTCCAGCGGGTAGGCGGCTTCGATGTCCAGCCGCAGCTCACCGCGAGCGGCCAGATCGATCAGCTCGCTGATCAGCCGTCCGCGCTGGTCCGCGCCGATCTCCTCGATCCGCTTCGCGCCCCAGAAGCCCTTGACCACGGTCTGGCCGAAGATGAGTCTGCCCGGATCGAGCGACATCGGCTTGCCCGAGAGCGCGCCGAAGGAGATCAGCTGACCGCCGGGCGCGAGCAACGCCAGTTCGTCGGCCGCGGCGCGACCGCCCACTTGATCGACGGCCCGGACGATCGGCGCACCGGAGGTGGCGGCGTCGACCTGGTCGCGCCAGCCTTCACTCTCGGTGTCGAGCACCGGCTCGTCGCCGAGTTCCCGCAGCGCCGCGACGGAGCGGGAGCCGCGCACGAGATTCAGCACGCGCAGACCTCGCTGCCGGGCGAAGACGTTGACGAGCCTGCCGACCGCGCCATTGGCGGCGTTGATCGCCAGCCACTCGCCGGACCGCAGCCCGAGGTCCTCGATGAGCATCAGCGCGCTCAACGGCATGGCCAGTAGTTGGGCCGCGGTCTCGTCGGAGATCGTGTCGGGCAACGGGATGACCTGGCGGGCCGGGACCACGAAGTAGTCGGCCCACACATTGATCGCACCGGACACCGCCACGCGCCGTCCGACCGACATGTCGGTGACGCCGGGACCCACCGCGTCCACCCGCGCGACCGCCTCGCTACCCGGGATGGCGGGCAGCTCGGGCCGGTAGCCGTACACGCCACGCACGATCGCCAGATCGTGGTTGTGGATCGGTGACAGGATCAGCGCGAGTCGTACCTCGCCCGGGCCGGGCTCGGGGACCGGGCGTTCGGCGGTGGTCAGTACATCCTTCGGTTCACCGAACCGTTCGATGACTACGGCACGCATATCCGCTCCTTCTCGATCAGTCCTCGGCTACGAGGACCTGGACATCGATGTTGCCGCGGGTCGCGTTGGAATACGGGCAGACCTGGTGTGCTTTGTCGGCGAGCGCTTGCGCGTCCTCCCTGGACAGATGGGGGAGCGATACCTCCAGGGTAACCGCAAGGCCGAAGCCGCCGGCGTCGTTCGGCCCGATCCCGACCTTGGCGCCGACCGCGGAGTCGTCGATGTTCGCCTTCACCTGCTTGCCGACCAGGCGCAGCGCCGAATGGAAGCAGGCCGCGTACCCGGCCGCGAACAGCTGCTCGGGATTGGTGCCCGAGCCGTCGCCGCCCATTTCCTTGGGAGCCGAGAGATTCAGGTCGAGCTTGCCGTCGGTGGTGCGTGCGCGGCCGTTGCGTCCGTCGCCGCTGGCCAGGGCCTCGGCAGTGTAGAGGATCGGCATGTCTATTCTCCTTCGTTCAGCTGAGATTTCAGCGAATCGGTCAGTCGGCGCAGGATGTCGCGCAATGCGGCGATGTCGTCCATGGACAAGCCGCTGGCCTTGCCCATCTGGGCCGGGATGTCGCCCGCCTCGGCGCGCAGGGCGCGTCCTCGGTCGGTGAGCCGGATGTCGACGCGGCGTTCGTCGGACGCCGATCGCCGCCGCTCCACGAGGCCCCCGGCCTCCAGCCGCTTGAGCAGCGGGGAGAGCGTGCCGGAATCCAGGTCGAGCGCATGGCAGACGTCGCCGACGCTGCGTTCGTCGCGCTCCCACAGCGCGAGCATCACCAGGTACTGCGGGTAGGTGAGCCCGAGCCGTTCCAGTTTCGGGCGGTACACCGCGGTCATCGCCCGGGACGCCGCGTAGAGCGGGAAGCAGAGCTGCTCGTCGAGGGTGAGGTGATCGGTCATGAGCAATAATGTAGTGGGCAATTCAGTTGTGCACAACCTAAGTGCCCGTGGTGCTCGTCACTACCAGGCCGCGGGCACGGCTCAGCGAGCCGGGAAACGGAGGACGCGGTCGTCACCGCGGACCGGTTCGCCCCGGCCGTCGGTGTTGGAGGTGGTGAGCCACAACGCTCCGTCCGGCGCGACCGCCACGGTGCGCAACCGGCCGTACCGGTCGCGCAATTCGGCACTGGGTGCACCGGTGCGGCCGTCCGCGACCGGCACGGTCCACAGCCGACGTCCGCGCAGTGCGGCGGCGTACAGGGTGTCCCCGGCGATGGTGATCCCCGACGGTGAGGCTTCCGCGGTGGTCCAGGTCAGCAGCGGATCGGTGAAGCCGCGGTCGGCGCCGCCCGCCCCCTCGACCTCGGGCCAGCCGTAGTTGTGGCCGGGTTCGATCAGATTGATCTCGTCGAACCGGTCCTGCCCGAATTCCGCCGCGAACAATCGCCCGTCGCGGTCCCATGCCAGACCCTGCACGTTGCGGTGGCCGAGACTGTAGACCGGCGAGCCGGGATACGGATTCCCCGGAGCCGGGCTGCCTTCGGGAGTCACACGGAGGATCTTCCCGTTGAGATTGGCCGGATCCTGCGATCGTCCGGATTGCCCGGCGTCGCCGGTCCCGGCGTAGAGCATGCCGTCCGGCCCGAACGCGATTCGCCCGCCGTTGTGATTACCGGCCTTCGCGATCCCGGCCACCAGCACCTCCGGTGGGCCGTCGAGCCGGAACTGGATGATCCGGTTGTCCGTATCGGCGGTGAAATAGGCATAGGCATAACGACTTTCGGCGTAGTCCGGCGCGACGGCGAGCCCCAGCAGTCCGCCTTCGCCCCGGGCGGTGACGCCCGGCACCTGATACACCTGTTCGGGCGCACCGCCCGCACCGATGCGCAGGATCCGTCCGGAGTCCCGCTCGGCCACCAGCGCCGCGCCGTCGGGCAGGAAGGCCAGCCCCCACGGCACGTCGAGGTTCCCGGCGATTTCCTCGGCGGCGTCGAGATCGGGTCGTCCGGCGGGATTGCTCGGCGCGACGGTGCGCGTCGCAGGGGGTGTGCTCCTCGGTTCGGTCGAGCTGTCGTTTCCGCAGGCCGTCAGCACCGCGCCGAGCAGGAGGGCGGCGATGGTCGTGCGGGTATGGGACCGTCTCGGTGCCACAAGCCTGCTGTCGCAAGCGCGCGCGTGCCGGGCGGACCATCGGAACCACCGGTCGCAATCCGAGCCACCGAAGGGGCTCCGGACGCGGAGGGAACGGCCCGATCCCGTAAGCATCAGCCGAGATACGTTCCGTACCAGTTCAATACGCGCCGCCAAGCCTCGGTGGCGGCCGTGGCGTTGTACCGCTGACCGGTGTCGTTGAAGAATGCGTGGTCGGCATCGGGGGCGGTGAAGATCTGATGCGGGTTGCCCGAACGGGCCAGTGCCGCTTCCGCGGCGGCCCGGGAGGCGTTCACGCGGGCGTCGGCCGCCGCGTAGATGCCGAGCACCGCGGCTTTCGACGCGGTCAGATCGCCGTTGTCCGGGAACGGCCCGTAGAACGGTGTCGCCGCGGCTAATGGGGACGGGCCCGAGGCCAGCAGCAACCAGGTCAGGCCGCCGCCGAAGCAGAAACCGGTGGCGCCGAGCTTCTTTCCCTCGACCCGCCGCTGAAGTTCGTCCAGCCCGGCGCGCAAGTCGGCGACGAGCTGGTCCTGCGGGATCCGGCTCAGCTCGGCGGTCGCCTCGGCGGGATCGGCGAACGTCGCGGTTCCGCCTCGTGCGGACAGCAGGTCGACCGCGAGGGCGGAATATCCTGCGCCCGCGAAACGCCCTGTCACCGAATGGATGTGGTCGGTGAGACCTTTGTTCTCGTGGATCACCAGCACTCCGCCCCGCGGTTGCGGCGCCGCCGCCCACGCGGCTTGCAGCGTCCCGCCAGGACCGGCGAAGGTGACGGCGCTCGTCGGAAGAGCGGTGGCGGATCCGGGTGGCGTCGGGGGCGACGTGGGCGAGGGCGAGTAATCCGTGATCCCGGTGTCGGAGTTCGCGCAGGCGGCCAGCAGGGTGGCGGCGGCCGTGGCGCCGAGCCCGATCAGCCCCAGCCTGCGCAGTGCCTCCCGCCGGGTGACCAAGCCGTCGGCGTGGTCGGCCGCGATCTCCTCCGCGATGTATCGCTGCAGCGGCGTCATGTGTCCCACCCTAAGCCGCGTCGTCGGTGGCGACGCGCCGTTCACCGTCTGTTCGCTCGCGACAAACCGGCCCGACCGCACCTCCCGCGTAATTCGCCGGAAGATTGCTACGTTGTCGCCCAGTCAGGCGATCGATGGTCGGTCCGCACACCGGTCGAGGGAGCGAGATGGCAGCGGGGCATGGCGTGAGACGAACGACGATCAGGGCGATCCGGACGATGGCCATGGTCGCGGTAACGGCGACCGTGGGATTCGTGTCGGTGCCCGCGGCCGCGGAGCCGTCGATCGATGCCCACAGTGTGCGGTGGACGGCGTTGCACGACGGTCCCCAGCCGTATGCCGACGTGCACATCGACTGGGATGTGCCGATCCGGATGAGCGACGGTGTCGTGTTGAAGGCCAACGTCTACCGGCCGGTGAAGGAGGGCGGCGAGGTGGAGCGGCAGCCGCTGCCGACCATCGTCAACCTCACGCCGTACACCAAGCTCATGACCAACCTGATCGACACGGCGCTCGCGGTGCCCGGGTTGCAGCCGTTGACCGTGCGGCTGGTCAATCGCGTGAATCTGTCACGCACGCCGGTCAGTGGTTTCGGCGATCTGCTGCACGCGGTCGACGGCGGCACCGTGCAAACGGTGCTCGGTCTGGATCGCGATCTGATCCGCGCCGGATACACCCAGGTCGTCGCGGACGTGCGGGGTACGGGTTTCTCCCAGGGAGCATGGGACACCCTCGGCGAGCGGGAACAGCTCGATACCCGCGAGGTGATCGAGTGGGCGGCGGCGCAGCCTTGGTCGAACGGCCGGGTCGGGATGAGCGGCGGCTCCTATTCGGGAATCAACCAGCTGCGCGCCGCCGAGAACGCCCCCGCGCCGTTGCAGGCGATCTTCCCGGTGGAGCCGGGCAGCGACCTCATGCGCGACGTCGTCGCGCCGGGCGGCGGCGTGGGGACGACGTTCCTTCCGATGTGGCTCAGCACGGTCAACCAGCTGAAGCTGATTCCCGACGTGCAGTCGATGTTGAAGGGCACCTTCGACTGGGGGTGGCTGCAGGAACGGATGTCCGATCCGGCCAGCAACGTGGATCTGCTTGCCCAGGCGCTGCTCACACCGTCGCTCGACCACGTGCCGCCCGCGCTGGCCGACGCGCTGGACGAGAACAGCTATTTCCGGCGCGGCATCGAGGGTCACCCCGAGCGCATCACGGTGCCCACCTTCGTCTACGGCGGCTGGCACGACATCTTCGCCAACAGCGCGACGAAGCTGTACAACGCGATTCCGCTGCCCGCGGGACGGAAACAATTGGTCGTCGGCGACACCTATCATGCGAATCCCGGTGCGGGAACCGGTATTCCGGGCGCGCCGCCGCGGCTGGACGTGTTGCAGCGCATCTGGTTCGACAAGTGGTTGAAGGACACCGACCACGGCTTGGGCGACTTCGGGCCGATCACCGTGTGGGAACAAGGCGGCGGCTGGATCTCTCTCGGCCAGTTCCCGCAGAAAGATCTCAACCACCGCCGCGTGTATCTGTCGGCCGAGCCGAGCGGCACCGCCGGAAAGGCCGTGTACGACGGATCGTTGACGATGACCGCTCCCGGCGAACGGCAGACGCTGACGGTGGCGCCCGGCGTCGCCTCGGCGTGTTCCCGCGACACCGCGCAGGGCTCCGCCGGGATGGCGGCGGTGCTGGACGTGTGCGCGAAGGACTCACGCATCGCCGAGCGCAACGCGCTGACCTTCACCAGCGCGCCGACGACCGAGCCCACCGTCATCTCGGGGCCGGTGAACGTGCATCTGAACGCGGTGCACGACGCCACCGACGGCTACTGGAGCGTCACCATGAACGACGTCGCGCCCGACGGCAGCTCGAAGGTGCTGTCCACCGGGCAGCTGACCGCCTCGCTGCGCGCCGTCGACGAGCAGAAGAGCAGTCGCACACCGACCGGCGACCTGACCGAACCGTTCAATCCGATCACCTTGGACAGCGTGCGGCCGGTCGTACCCGGTGAGCCGGTGGCGCTGGACATCGCGGTGATTCCCACCCAAGCGGTGCTGCAACCAGGCCACCGGCTGCGGATCGACGTCTTCGCGGGTAACTCGCCGAAGGCGCTGGCCTTCCGGCCGATGCTCAACAACACCGAACTGAAGCCGCAGCACCTGAAGCTCGACCCGTCGGCGCCGAGCTTCGTCGTGGTGCCGACCAACCGTCCGCTGGACTGAGCGCTACGACAACTGCGACTGCACCTGCGCGGAGATCAGCTCGAGGTGCTCGAGATCGCTCAGATCCAGCACCTGCAAGTAGATGCGGCTGGTGCCGATCTCGGCGTACCGGCCGATCTTGTCCACCACCTCGGCGGGTGAGCCGGCCAAGCCGTTGGTCTTCAGCTCGTCCACCTCGCGGCCGATCGCCTCGGCCCGGCGCGCCACTTCGGCGTCGTTCGCGCCCACGCAGGCCACCAGCGCGTTGGAGTAGACCAGGTCGTCGGCGGCGCGGCCGTATGCCTCGGCGGCGGCGCGCACCCGGTCGAACTGCCGCGTGCTGTCCTCGATGGAGGAGAACGGCATGTTGAACTCGGAGGCGTATCGCGCGGCCAGCCGCGGGGTGCGGGTGGCGCCTTGCCCGCCGATCACCACCGGGATCGGGTCCTGCACCGGCTTGGGCAGGGCGGGGGAGTCGGTGAGCTGGAAGTGCTTTCCGTCGTAGCTGAAGGTGTCGCCGGGTTTGGTCGCCCAGAGGCCGGTGATGATAGCCAGCTGTTCTTCCAGCCGGGCGAATTTGTCGGCGGGGAACGGGATGCCGTACGCGGCGTGCTCCTCGGCGAACCAGCCGCTGCCCAAACCGAATTCGACTCGGCCGCCGGACATCTGGTCCACCTGCGCCACTTGGATCGCCAGCGGGCCGGGCAGCCGGAAGGTGGCGGCGGTGACCAGGGTGCCCAGCCGGATCCGCTTGGTCTCCCTGGCCAGACCGGCGAGGGTGATCCAGGCGTCGGTGGGGCCGGGCAGCCCGTCGGCGCCGCCCATGCTCAGGTAGTGGTCGGAGCGGAAGAACGCGTCGAAGCCCAGGTCCTCGGTGGCCTTGGCGACGGTGAGCAGGGTGTCGTAGCTGGCACCCTGCTGCGGCTCGGTGAAGATGCGTAGTTCCATGTCAATGACCCTAGTCGGTCGGCCGGAAGGCGAATCGGGGCGTTCGCGGCTGCCCGCTCGAGTTGCGGAGCTGCTCGAGCGCGGCCGGCCCGGTGATGCGGTCGCTGAGAGATCATCGCGCGGTCCGTTCGGGCCCGGGCGGCGGTTGCGTGTAGGTCCGTGCGATGAGGGCGGCGCGCAATCGGTAGAGCGCGTGCGGAACGGCGGTGTCCAAGCCGGTGAGGCGGCCGATGCGCTTGAGTCGATGGTCGACGGTGTTCGGGTGCAGATACATCGTCCGGGAGGTGCGCCTGCGGTTGAAGTCGTTGCGGATGTGTTCGCGCAGGGTTTCGACCAACTCCGGATGCCCCTCCAGCGGATCGAGCAGGGCGGCGAGCCGGTCGCGTCCCGGACCCGGCCGGGTGAGCTGGTATTCGAGGGCCAGATCCTCGAAGCGGTACAGGCCGGGTGGGCTCTGCAGGCGACGAACCATGTCGAGCAGTTCGTGCGCCTGGTCGGCGGCGCCGGGAATCTGCTCGGCCTCGGCGGCGATGGCGGCGGCGGTGAGCGGCGCGGGCACCACCGCGGCCAGCGCGGCGACCAAGTCGGTGAGGCGGTCCGCGGCGGCCGGCGCCGCGGGTACCAGGATCGTTCCGCCGATCGCGCTGAGCAGGCTGGGCACGTGCCTGCCGCAGTGCACCGCGAGGCAGAGTTGCATGCGTTGCCGGATGCTGTGCCCTTCTGCGGGGCGGCCGGGATTCTCCTCGGTGGGCCGGTCGACCGCCACGGCGAGCACGGTGTAGCGGTCGGCGACCGGAATGCCGTACTCCCGGTAGACCTTCGCAGGGTGGTGCCCGCGCAGCAGTGCGACGGCGACGGCGTGCGGAGCGGTCTGCTCGTCGGCGGGGGCGACGGACAGGTAGGCGAGCGAGACGGTCGTGGTGACCGCGTGGACGGCGTCGAAGAGCCTGCGTATGTCGTTGTGCCGCGGTGTGTTCGAATCACCCAGGTACTCATCGAGATACAGGCGGAAACCTTCGTGGACCAGATGCTGGACGGTGTCCATGCGAACGCCGACGCCGGCCCACCGGGTGGCGGCCGCGAAGATGCCGACCGTGCGGGCCGGTTGTGCGGGGCCGAGGGAAGTGACCAGGTCGAGGCAGTGGGCGACGGTGGCGCGGATCTCCTCCCGCAGCAGATTTCCTTGTTCGACGTGCCGGCGGGGAATGATGCCGAGCAGGTGTCGCACGATGTGTTCGGTGGCCGGGACGGGCTCGGCGGTGCTGCGTGTGGGTGGCATGCCGGTCCCTCAGCGACCGCCTCCGCCGCCGACCATCTGTGGGTCGAGCGCGCGGTCGCGGTTCGGATGTCGGACCAGGCCGGTGCCTTGCGTCGTCGCAAACATTCGGTATTTCCCATCCAGTCGTCCGCGCGTTTCACGAAATGGCTTGATACGAAGCCGAATTCGAATTCACAGAAGTTCGTGACATCGCACAGTCTCGGTCCTTGAAATGTATCGGCGGCGGCGCGAATCGTCACTGCACGGGCCGACGAAGCAATCAGCCGCTACGTTGTTGCGGATGACAATGCGGCACGAAGATCCGTCACCTTCAGGGAAGAAGGTTCGAGTGCGCGATGTGCCGATGATTGTCGTGATGGGGGTGTCGGGTTCGGGAAAGACGACGGTCGGTACCCGCTTGGCCGACGTATTGGGGGTCGAGTACGCCGACGGCGACGATTTCCACCCGCCCGCGAACGTCGCGAAAATGGCGGCGGGGACGCCGCTGGACGATGCCGACCGCGCACCCTGGCTCGACGCCTTGGCCGCCTGGATGGCCGGGCGATCAGGGAAGGGAGCCGTCGTCACGTGTTCCGCGCTGAAACGGATCTATCGCGACCGGCTTCGCGTCTCGGCCCCCCACGCGTTCTTCCTGCATCTGGACGTGCCACGGCAGGAACTCGAGCGCCGTATGGCGGGCCGCGGTGGGCACTTCATGCCACCGAGCCTGCTGGATTCCCAGCTGGCCACGCTGGAGCGGCTCGCGGCCGACGAGCGCGGCGCCACCCTCGACGCGACACGACCGCCCGAGGACGTGATCCGGGACGTCGTGGCGGCGCTGAAGCGGTAGTCAGAGGCCGCCGAGGCCGGACAGGAGATCGAAACCGAGATCGAGCCCGCGCCACAAAGCGTCGATCTCGGCGGTGACGGCGGGTGCCGCCGCCGGGTCCTGCAAGGCGATCCCGTTCGCGAAGATGACGACGTTGGCGCCCGCGTCGGCCAGCCGGAGCAACGGACCGGTCGCCACGCCTCGGCCGAGCACCGCGTCCAAGCCCTCCCCGACGAAGTAGAAGCGCCACAGCGGTCCCAGGTCACCGCCGTAGAACGCCTTGGTCTCGTCGACGATCAGCGCGCCCTGCCGGGCGATCGAGTCGACGATGCGGAAATAATCGCGCGCGTTGGCGGCGGTGCTGCCGACCGCCGCGACGGAATAGGACAGGTCGACGGTCAGATGCGCGTCGTAACCGGCCATCGCCACTCGGGCCGGGGGCAACTCGCAGCGACGGGTCAGCTCGAAGTAGTGCGCCCAGTGCGGTTCGGCGGGTGCGCCGGTGAATTCCGCGTGCAGCGCGCGCAGGAAACGCGACAGCAGCTCGAGACTGATCCGGTGCGCCCATTCGGGGTCGTCGAACGACGCGGGATCGCGCTGGAGCGGTAGTACGGCGGCCTGCTCGACGGCGTCGAGCCCCAAGGCGGACACACCGCGCAGGTCACGGTGGCGGACCAGGATTTCGGTGATCTGCCGGTGCCGGTCGATAGCCTGCTCCAGTTGCCACAGCGAGGAACCCGCCGGTGCCCCGGTGTCGGACAGCCGCGCGATCGCGGCTGTCTCGTCCTGGGTCAAGGGTGTGCCGCAGGCGGTGTCGGCCGTCGCGGCGAGCCCTGTGGCCGGGTGAAGCGCAATCGTGGCGAGTAGCGCGGTGACGGCCATGGCCAGGATCGAAAATCGGTGTCGCGCAGTGCTGATCGGTGTGCGCGCGAGAATGTTCGCCATGCTGGCTCCGGAGGTCGTGAATCGCGAACTTGCGTCGGACGGCCGAAGCGGGTGCGCATCGGCGATGCGCCACTGCCGTAGGTAAGGCGCTGGCGCAGGGCGAGTTCGAAGCCTAACCGAACCGACCGGACCGCGCAGCGCGGCGATCAGTGAGCGAAGCAGGACCCGGAGGGCGCGCCCGGCAGGCAGACTTCGGCGATGGCGGAGACGAGCAGCCACGCGCCGAGCGACAACGAACCCACGGCGATCGCGCCGAACACGAAAACCCACAGCAGGCCGGGCAGCCGGGTGAGCCGGGCGAGTTGATCGGCGTCGGAGTCGACCTCGTGATAGCGGGCACGTTGCTGCCGGGAGCGGCTTCGTTGCAGCTCCAGCACCGGCCGTGCCCCGGCGAACAGCAGGAACCAGGCCCCCAGGTAGGCGAATCCCGCTTGCAGCGTGTCGGTGCCGAACCAGGAGACCACGAAGACCACCGCGCCGAGGCCGAGCACGGTGATGGCGCCGTAGACATTCCTGATCTTGATCAGCAGCGCGGCGAGCAGAACGATGGCGGTCCAGAGCATCAGCGTGATCCGGCTCGCGCCCAGCAGCGCGGCGAATCCGAGACCGAGCAGCGGCGGTGCGGGGTAACCGGCCATGGTGGTGAGGATCATCCCGAGGCCGTAGGGTTTCCCGCTCGACACGGTGAGCCCAGAAGTGTCCGAATGCAGTCGGATGATGTTGAGCTTGCGGCCGGTCAGCAGGGCGACCATGGCGTGCCCGCCTTCGTGCGCGATGGTGACGATATTGCGGGTCAACCGCCAGATCGGGGTGTAACCCACCAGCACGAGCGCCGCCACCGCGGCCGCCACCACCAGCCACCACGGCGGCTGCGCTTGCGTCGTCGTCAGACGATCGGCGATGGAAGCGCCGCGCTCGAAGAATTCCGCTCTGTCCACCGCCGCACCTTAACCGCCTGCGGACGACCGCGCTCGGGGCATGGGTTCGACGCTGGGACGTCGGAGCCGAACGCGTGCGGCTCGCCTCGCCGCGTCCTGTCGTGGAGGGCCGAAGGCCTGCGGTGCGCCGCTCGTCGCCCCTGAATCAGTCGCCCGCGCCGTTCAGCCGGTGCGATCGAGGGTGCCGGTCATCTCCCCTGCCACACCCTGGGTTCGGTACGAGAGCGTCCCGTCAGGTCGCAACTCCAACCGGGACGTCGCGCCGTCATCGTTGCAGCCGCCGGGATCCTTGGTGAGTCTGGCGGTCAGCACCACACCGTTGGCCGTGGCGGACGTGAGCGTTTCGGACCGCCCGCATTGCAGATGCGCGAATCTGCCGGTATTGGTCGATTCTCCGACCTGCTCGCCGACGTTCCCCGGATTGATCCGCACGACGATGTCGTAGCTGCCCAGAATGTCCCGCGCGACGCCCTGCCATTCGCCGACAAGTGCGTTCGGAACGCTCGCGCCCGACGGGCCTGCGCTGGTCGGCGTCCTGTCACCGGCTTGCGTGGCGGTAGCCGTCGCAGCATCGCCGCCGCCGGCTCGGGTGGTGGACGTCGGAGAATCACTGTGGGTCGGCGTCGCGGTCTGCGCGATCGAGTTCGCGGTATCGCGCCGTAGCTGCGCGCCGACCACGAACGCCGCCACCGCGACCGCGATGCCGACGACGAGGGCTCCCGCGACCAGCAGGGCGCGGTTCGGACTGTGTGCGCGAGGTGCCGGGGTGGTGACCGGACCGCCGGGCGAATCGTATTGCGCGGCTGGTTGAATCCGTTGCCCCATGGACGCGGCAGCGGCCTGCGGCGAGCCGGGATAGTGCGTCGGTTTGTGTGCCGACCGTCCGGGATCGCCCTGCGCGTACCGCGGATCGGTAGGTGGCGCGGGGCGGACCACGGTGTCGGCCGGACGCGCCCGATCCGTGGGCGCGGAGAAGTGGCTGCGGTCGAATACGCCGGAGTCCAGGTCCAGTAGCTCGACCGCGCGGCGGCCGACCTCCTCGAGCACCGGCGCGGGCAGCCAGCCGCCGCGGTCGGGGATGCCCAGTGCGGTGAGCTGGGCGAACAGCTCGTCCGGAGTCGGGCGAGCCGCGGCGTCCTTGGTCAGGCAGGCGGCCACCAGTGGGCGCAGCCGCTCCGGCACGTCATCCAGCTGCGGCTGCTCGTACACCACCCGCCACAGCATCTGCACCGTCTCGCCGACGCCGAACGGTCCGTGGCCGGTCGCCGCGAACACCAGGACGCCGCCCAGTGCGAAGACGTCCGCGGGTGGGCCGACCGGATCGCCCGTTACCTGCTCCGGGCACATGAATCCCGGTGAGCCGATGACTTTTCCGGTCGTGGTGAGCTTGCTGTCGTCGACGGCGCGGGCGATGCCGAAATCGATCACCTTGGGACCGTCGAGGGCCAGCAGAACGTTGGACGGTTTGAGGTCGCGGTGCACCACACCGGCCCGGTGGACGGCGGTCAGTGCCTCGATCAGCCCGTGCGCCAGCACGAGCAGCGCGTTCTCGGTGAACGGTCCGTACCGCTCGACCGCGTCGGCCAGCGAGAATCCCGCCACGTAACCGGTGGCCAGCCACGGGGGATCAGCGTCGACGTCCGCGTCGAGCACCGGCGCGGTGAACTGTCCGCCGACCCGGCGCGCGGCGGCCACCTCGCGCCGGAAGCGCTGCCGGAATTCGGCGTCGATCATGTCCGGGCGGATGACTTTGACCGCGACGGTGCGCCCTCCCGGGTTCCGGCCGAGGTAGACCCGGCCCATGCCACCCGCACCGAGGACGCCGAGCAGGCGATAGTCCCCGATCCGGGCGGGATCGTTCGTGCCGAGCGGTTGCATCGCGCAGCTGGCTCCCTTCGTGGCGTCGACCCTCCGAGAGGCTACCCACCGGGGCCGCCCATGTCCGCGCGGCGAACTGCCCGGGCTAACCCGCCATGCTCGGCGCGGGCGCGGGCTGCTCTCGCCGCGCCCGCCTGGCCAGCAGATACGCGGCGATCGCCGCCGGGATGTTCATCAGCACCCCGTACACCGCGCCCGGAACGGCCATGGTGTCGTTGTCCAATACCGAAGCGGCGACGGCGATCGCGAGCGCCGCGTTGTGCACGCCGATCTCCATGGCCGAGGCGATCGCCTGATCGGCTTCCACCCGCAACAGCCGGGGCAGGAAATAGCCCACGGCCAGACTGATCACGGCGAAGGTCAGGCAGATCGCGGACAGCTCTCCGATGTGCTCGGTCAGGATGTCCAGGTTCGAGCCCACTCCGGCCGCGATCACCAGCGCGAGGACCACGACGGACAGGATCTTGACCGCACCGCGCATCCGCCGCGACCACTCCGGGAACCGCCGGTGCACCACCATGCCGATCGCGACGGGCACCAGCACGATGGCGAAGACCTGCGCGAATTTGTCCGGCCGCAGTCCGATCGAACCCTCGCCGTCCAGGAACAAGGCGTAGGACAGCGCCACCACCACGGGCACGGTGAATACCGCGAGCACCGAATTGATCGCGGTGAGTGTGATGTTCAGCGCCACGTTGCCGCCGGCGACGTGACTGAACAGGTTGGCCGACGCTCCGCCCGGCGACGCCGCGAGCAGCAGCATGCCCGCCGCGAGCGCGCCTTCCAGTCCGAACAGGCGGATCAGGCCGAGGCACACCGCGGGCAGCAGGATCATCTGGCACGCCAGCGCGATCACCGCCGCTTTCGGATACCGCAGCACGCGCGCGAAATCGTCGGTCGTCAAGGTCAATCCGAGCCCGAACATCACCAAGGCCAGCGCCAGCGGCAGCAGCACGGCGAAAACCGTTGTACCCATTCGGGTCTCCTCTCGCAGGGCGGCCCGGACCGGCCGATCCAATCCCGGGGACCGACGTTATCGAGTCGCGGCGAAGGTGGCCAGCCCCGGTCAAGCGGTGACGGTCACACCCAGGGCCGCCGACTCGCGTGCTTTCGTCAGCAGGCGCAGGGTGGTGACGGCTTCGCGTGGGTCGACGGGCACCGGAGCGCCGTCGAGCAGCGCGGCGGCCATGGCGGTGTAGAACGCGGGGTATGCGCCGGGTGCGGTCGGCACGGGGGTGAAGTCCGGTTCCGCGCCGAGCACGCCCCAGCGCTCGGCATCGACTGTGCCCCATAGGGGATCGTTTTCCGGGCGGCGACCGGATCGGAGTGCTTCCTCCTGCGGGTCCAGCCCGTAGGTGACATACCCGGCTTCCGATCCGAGCACCCGGAAACGCGGGCCGAGGTGCGGGGCGACGGCGCTCATCCAGAGGTGGGAGCGGACACCGCCGCTGTGGGTGAGCGCGACGAACGCGTCGTCGTCGGTGGTGATCCCTTCCCGCCGCCGGTCCAGCTCGCAGTACACCGAAGCCACCGGGCCGAACAGGGTCACGGCTTGGTCCACCAAGTGGCTGCCGAGGTCGAGCAGGATGCCCGCGCCCTCCTCGTCCGTGCCGACCTCCCGCCAGCCGCCTTTCGGCACCGGACGCCACCGTTCGAACCGGGACTCGAAACGCCGCACCTGGCCCAGTCTTCCGGTCTCGACGAGTTCCCGCACCGTCCGGAAGTCGCCGTCCCAGCGCCGGTTCTGGAAGACCGACAGCGCGAGGCCGGACCGCTCCGCGCGCCGGACGAGATCTTCGGCGTCGTCCACCGCGACCGCGAGCGGCTTGTCGACCACGACGGGCAGCCCTGCCTCCAGCGCCTGCCTGGCCAGCGGCGCGTGCGTGTGGTTCGGTGTCGCGATCACAGCCAGACCGATGCCGTCCGGCGTGGCGAACAACTCCTCTGCGTGCGGCACCACACGCACACCGGGGTGTTCGGCGCGCGCCCGCTCGGCACGCTCCTCCGAGGAGGTCACCACGGCAGCGACCCGCATCCGCGGTTGCGCGGCGATCAGCGGAGCGTGAAAAACCGATCCGGCCAGGCCGTAGCCGACAATGGCGACCTCGATGATGCTGATAGCACTACCTTCGTTCATGGCTGGGACCTCCGGGGAACGCTTTTGTTGCTTGTCCTGCGAGGACTGAAATGAGACGGCGTCCCCGGG
>NZ_JBSGEZ010000088.1:0-25470 GCF_053603155.1 Nocardia sp. NPDC004260
CCGAGGCTTCGGGCCCGGACGTCGCGGAGTGGTCGGACATCGAGGGGATCGCCGGGCAGTGGGATCGTCCGAAGGCGGACAAGACCTATCTCGAGCGGGTGTGGACCAACCGGTGGACGCAGATGTCCGCGCAGGCCTTCGACGTTCGCAAGTGGAACGCGCTCGGATTGACCGGTGAGCAGATACCGCTACGGGCGCGCGTGACGGTCGGTTTCGACGGCGCCCGGATGCGGGACTCGACAGCAATCGTTGTTGTCGACGTCGACACGGGTTTCGCCCAACTCGAGGGGCTGTGGGAGCGACCCGAGGACGCCGAGGACGACTGGGAAGTCGATGAATCCGAGGTCACCGAGAAGGTGGCCGAACTGATGCGGCGGTTCCGGGTCGCGAAGATGTATTGCGATCCACCGCACTGGAACAACACCGTGGGCGAGTGGTCGGTTACCTGGCCGGACAAGGTCGAGGAGTGGTGGACCAACCGCACTCGCCCGATGGTGAATGCCATCACCGATTTCATCGAGGCCATCGACACCGGCCGGCTGAGTCACAACGGCGATCCGGACCTGACCCGGCATATCGGCAACGCTGGCAAGAGGCAGACGAACCTGCTCGATGAGCGCGGCGAGCGGATGTGGATCCTCGGGAAACTGCATCCGACCCGCAAGTTCGACGCCTGCATGGCCGCGATCCTGGCCTGGAAGGCGCGCATGGACGTTGTGTCCGAACCACCGAAGAAACGCGGCCATCGCGCCGCCCGGATCAGATGAGGCGGTGAGACGTGGAAGGCTCCGACAAGGTCGGCTCTCCCGCCTGGTGGTTCGACCGGCTGATGTGCAAATTCGACGCTCGGGTGCCGCCAGGATGGAGCCCCCCCGGCAGTGCGCATATGGATCCGAGCGATCGCGATTCGCGGCGTGACCGGTTGGAGCGGTTGTGGGCGTACAACATCGGCCGGGCTCCGCTGCCGCAGGTGGCTGCGGAGTATTCGGAGGTGTTCCAGGCGGTTATGCGCAAGGGCCGCTCGAACTATGCGGGGATGTGCATTTCGGCGGTGTCCAACCGGATGGCGCTGACCAGCGTCTCCACGGGGGTGGACAACGTCGGCGGGGATGACCTGGCGAATGAGATCGCCGAGGTGTCCAACCTCGACGCCGAGATGCAGGACTTGTTCTCGTATTTGTTCGCTATGAGCGAGTCCTATGGGATGGTGGTCGCCCCGAAGCCGGGAAGCAAGACCGCCCCGATGATCAAGGCGCTGGACCCGCGGAGCTGCATCGGCGATCCGAACCCGGAAAACCCGCAGGTACTGCGCGCCGCGTTGGTCACCAGCTATGACGACATGTTCGGTGAGGAACGCGCCACCTTGTTCCTTCCCGGGAAGGCGTATCGGGCAAGGCGGCAGCTCAACCCGCTCGGCGGTGTGTCTTTCGCGAAATGGGAGTGGGTAGGGGAGCCGGAAGATATCGAGGGGATCGACGACTTCGGCGGTATCCCGGTGGTGCGGATCGACAACAAGGACGGGCTGGGGGAGTTCGAGCCGCATCTGGACCTGCTGGACCGGATCAACGACACCACGCTGCAGCGGATCGTGCTCGCCTGGTATCAGTCTTTCCGGCAGCGCGCGGTCAAGGGAAGGCTCGAAGGCGATGACGACGAGCCGATGACGCTGGAGGAGTTCCGCCAGGTTTTCACCGCGGACCCGGGGGCGCTGTGGCAGGTGCCGGAGGGTGTGGATTTCTGGGAGTCTCAGCCGACCGACATGACCTCGATCATCAACGCGAAACGCGATGACGTGAAGGAGTTCATGGCCGTCACCTCGACGCCGATGTACCTGGCCAGCTCCGACAGTGTCAACCAGTCTGCGGAGGGCGCGAGCCTGGTCCGAGAAGGCATCAACCACAAGGTGAAGGACCGCCGGGCGCGGGTGGCGCCGAAGATCAAGCTGCTGTTCCGGATGGCGTTCGCGTTCGCGGGCCAGGCGGAGCGGGGAGCGAAGATCAAGCTGGAGTGGGGTGCGCTAGAGAACAACAGCCTTGCTGACAAGGGCTCGGCGACCGCTCAGACCACCGGCGTGCTGTCGAAGCGCCGGCAGTTGGTCGACATCTGGGGATACACGCCGCAGGAGGCCGAGGAGATCATCCTCGAGTTGGCGGCGGAACAGCTGCTCGGCGTGGGGTCCACACCTTCGCAACCCGGGCGCCCGGCGCCGCAGACGACACCGGCGATTGAGCAAGGCGCGCCGGAGGGCGTGCTGGCGTGACCGCTCCAGCGCCCGCGACCTATGCCGAAGCGCTGGCCGCCGCGGCCGCGCTGTACGCCGTCACGCCCACCCCCGTGCCCTTGGATGCGATCGCGACGACGATCGCCGCTGCGGCCCGAGCAACACAGAAAACGGTCGACACCGTCGTAGGGACGATCCTGCGGCTGTGGAAGGACACCGATCCTTACGACGACATCGCGGTGCTTCGATTCGCTGAACTGGCAGGCGAGGAACTGATCCCCGCACAGCAGCTGGTTGCCCGCAGAACCGCCGCGGCTCAGACGCAGGTGCTGCGCTCGGTCGGCGTGCCGGTGACCGTTACCCCGAGGGTTCCGAATGACGTCCGACTGTCCACCCCGCAAGGACGAGTTCGTCCACAAAGAGTGACAGTCGATTACAACGGCCAAACACGGACCGTGGACCCGGAGTCCGCGCGGACGTCGAGGGTGATGGTGCGCGTCGCCGAGAACTACCGGTATGCACAGTCGGGCGGCGCATCACCGCCGCAGGCTGATGCCGCCGCTCGGAATCGGGTCTCGGTGATCGTGGACGGAAACCTCCAGGCGACGCAGTCGATAGTGGAGTACCAGGCACTGGCCGCTACACAGACTGTGGACTTGGATCGGCCGGTCATCGGCTACCGCAGGGTCATTCACCCGGAGCTGTCCATGGGCGGAGTGTGCGGAATGTGCGTGGTCGCCGCAGGCCGGAAGTACAAGATCGGCACCCTGAAGGCTATTCACATTCGGTGCAGGTGCACCGTCGCTCCGATCTTCGGCGACTTCGATCCGGGCGATGAGCTCAACGGCCGCGACCTCGATGCGCTGTATGCGGCTGCGGGCGGCAATAGCAGGCAACAGTTGAAGCGCACCCGCTACCGGGTAGTGGAGAACTCCGAACTCGGTCCAATGCTGCTGCCCGAGCGCGGCGAGTCCGTGCCCTACCTCCCGGCGTCGACGCCTTCCTAAACGTTCCGCCGTTTTCGGCGGCCGAGCCCCGACAGGGGCGCACATCCACTTCCGACAGGGAGACCCGATGCCCCACCTGCCCACCCATCCTGTTACCGGCCTGCGTGCGCTCGGCATGAGCAAGCGGGGCCCGATCTGGCCCGTCCTCGGTGGATCCGAAGACGCGCCAACCGACGCACCGATTGCCGACCTTGGCAGCGAACCGTCGACCCCGCACGGCTTCCCGGCTGAGACGCCGGTGGCCGAGATGACCCAAGAGCAACAGACCGCCTACTGGAAACACCACGCCCGCAAACATGAGAGCGCCGTCAAGGCGTACGGGGGCAAGACCCCCCAGCAGATCGCGGAACTGGAGAGCCAGCTCAACGCTTTGAAAGCCGAGCGTATGAGCGCCGAGGAGAAAGCCATCGCGGATGCCGTCTCCCAGGCGCAGGCGGCCACACGCGCCGAGGTCGAGCAGGAATGGCAGGGCAAGTACCGCACCGCGCGTCTGCAGGCGGTGGCCGGGACGGTCCTCACCGACAAGGACCAGTTGAAGTCGTTCATGTCTATCGTCGACACCAGCAAGTTCGTGGGTGAGGACGGCGACATCGACGACGACGCGGTGATGGGGCACCTCACCGCCATCTACGGCCAGCCTCGGGAGTTTGGCTCCGGGCTGCCGCAACACCGCAATTGGGGCCAGCACAGTGCCCCGCCTCCGATGGCGCAGCCTGGCGCCGCCGGGCGCGCCGAGGCCGCGAGGCGGCGAGGCGAACACACCACGTAACCAGTTAGGAGCACAGGAATGTCGACCGACATTTCGATGCAGACGGTCACCTACCAGGTGAGTGACCGCCGCTGGCATCTGTCCCGCGAGGGCATCAACTACACGCCGAACGTGACCCTGGACATCGCGAAGTTCACCGCCGGCACCCACTACCCGAACGGCTACATCCCGTCGGGCACGATCCTGGGCAAGGTCACCGCGACCGGCCTGTACGGGCCCTACGACGACGCTGCCTCCGACGGCCGGCAGACGGCCACCGGCATTCTCTTCGCCGACGTGCGCGCCATCAAGGAGAACGGTTCCACCGCCACGAAGGTGGGCTCCGGTCAGCTGGTGCGCGGCGACGTGTCGGTGTCGAAGCTGCCGTTCTCCTCGGGTGTGGGCTCGATCGACACGAACGGCAAGGCCGACTTGCCGCTGATCCGGTGGGAGGCGTAACAGATGTCTCTGTTCCTCGACCAGACCGCGCCGATCGGCGCCGAGGATGTTCTGACGTTCACGCAGGATCAGCCGATCCCGTCGAACAACATCCTCACCCAGATGTTCCCGCGGCAGGACTTCGACACCGACTACGTCGACTTCTCGACGCTGAGCACCACCAACCGGGTGCTGAAGTTCCGCAACTGGGACGGCGCGTTCGCGCCGGTGGCCCGGGACGCCGCGACCGCGAAGCGGACCAAGATGCTGCCGCTCGGCGGTTTCCTGGAGGAAGGCGAGTGGGAGCGCCGCCAGATCGAGCACGCCGCCACCGCGGGCACGAACATCGCCCGTATCCAGCGCGCGGTGTACAACGACCTGGAGAACCTCACCCGCTACGCCTACAACCGCATCGAACTCGCGTGGGGTGACGTCCTCACCGACGGCATCCTGACCATCAACGAAAACGGTGTGCAGCAGACCCTCGACTTCGGAGTCCCCTCCGGACAGAAGGTCACCCCCAGCACGCTGTGGTCGGATCACGCGACCTCGACGCCGCTTACCGACCTGCTGACATGGCTGGACGTGTGGGTGGGCATCAACGGTGTCCCACCCGGGAAGTTCGTCACCTCCCTGGAGGTGATCCGGCACCTGATGCAGAACGAGCAGCTGCTCGCCGCCATCAAGGGCACCCAGACCGGCGCCACCTGGTTGTCGATCCCCGAGATCAACAACTTCCTGTCCGGCTTCGGCCTGCCCGGCTTCGACGTCCCGGCCCAGGCCGGAACAGTGGGCGGCTCGATCTACAACAGCAACTTCGATGTCGACGGCTCCACCACCCGGGTGATCGCCAACAACAAGCTGCTGTTCCTGCCCGCCGACATGGGCACCCTCGGCTTCACCGCCTGGGGCACCCCCACCACGGCCTACGAGCTGAACAGCAAGAACGTCCAGGTCCAGACCGCACCAGGTGTCGTGGGCGTTCTGGTGCGCGAGGACAACCCGCCGTTCCGCAAGCACGCCTACGTGGATGCTGTGGCGCTGCCCGTCCTGGCGGACACCCGCAAGATCCTCGTCGCCACCGTCGCCTAGGAGGCACCCGATGAAACTCGGCGGAGAATTCGCGGTGCACCTGCGCAAGGGCGACGAACTAGTCACGTTCCTGCCAGGCGACGACGTCCCCGAGTGGGCAGCCAAGCAGATCACCAACCCGCTCGCGTGGGGCGAGGAGCCCGAGCAGGCGGAGATCACCGTTGGTGCCGGTAGTGAAGGTGGCGGGGCGACCGACGGTCCGCCGCCACAGGGCGGGCCCGGCGCGTCCCGTCAGAAGTGGGCCGACTACGCCGCCGCCAAGGGCGTCGAGGTCCAGGCCGACTGGAAGCGCGAGGACATCATCGCCGCGTGCGAGAAGGCCGGAGTTCCGGTCTGATGTTCGCCACCGCGGAAGACGTGCGCGCACGGTTCGAGGGAGTCATTCCCTCCAGCCGGGATGCATGGTTGGACGCGAAGATCGCCGACGCCGAAAGCCTGCTGACCAGCCTGGTGCCGTCGATGGCGACCACCACCGACGAAACCAGGCTGGCGCGGGCGAAGGCGATGGTGTCCGACGCCGTGCTGCGTGTCTACCGCAACCCCTCCGGCGCCTCCCAGGAAACCGCGAGCGTGTACTCGGTGTCCCGATCCAAGGGCGCCGACTCCGGGATCCTGTACTTCCCGGAAGAGGAGCTCGACGCCCTGCGCGGTACCGGCCGGCGCCGCCAGTTCGGCACGATCCAGACATCACCGTGGAGGGTGGATGTTTTCGGCCGGTGAGACCGTCACGGTCATTCGGCCCGGTGCCCGCGACAGGGTCGGCGACACCGTCGGCGGCTCCCCGCACACCATCGACGGCTGCGCCATCATCCAGACCGAATCGGAAAATGCCAGCAGTAGCCGCTTCTCGGTGAGCGACGGAGACCGCCGCACCGCGACCGTCACCAGACTCGAACTGCTCTGCCCGCCGGGCGCGGACGTCCGCGCCGGAGACAAAGTCCAGTTGCCAGGCGACGAGACGCTGTACGAAGTCGATGGAACGCCGTGGACTCCACGCAATCCGTTCACCTCCTGGACGCCAGGTACCAGGGTGCGACTGAGGGGAGTGAGCTGATGGAAGACGTCGATGTTCCCAGCCCGAACCCCTTCATCACGGAGTGGCTGCGTAGCGCCGTGTGTCGGTCGATGGTCCGCGAGTCGGCCGAACTGTACGAGGCGCTGTACAGGGAGATCGTCGCGAAGCGGACTGGTCGACTAGCAGCCTCCACGCATGTCTCCACCGGACTCGAAGGCGGTCGCTGGGTGGGGATCTTGGAGGTTACCGCCCCCTATGCAGCCAGCCATGAATACGGTACCGGCCGCACGGATCCGAGGCACAACCTGCCAGCCGCAAACGACCTGAATCAGATCCTCGACCTGATGGGGACGCTGTGACTCTGGTCCTACCCGTCTGGTACGAGGGCGGCTTCCCCGACAGGGAGCTAGTCGTCATGGACGCCCTACAGCCGGTTCTCGACCTCGTCGACGTCCTCGACGCGGACGGAAACCAGGTCTTCGACGGGCCGACTCCGCGCCGCCCTCTCGCCTGCACATGGTTGCCCGCCGACTACAGCAACCATCTGCCGGTGGTGCGGGTATTCCGCGGCGGCGGTGCGGCTGATGCGGATGTGATGCGCGACCCAGCCGCGGTCCAGGTAGCCGTCATAGCTGACACGCGAGCGGAGTCCTGGGAGCTGCTGGAGTTCTGCCGCCAATGGCTGCTGTCATTCAACCGTGGCGGTGTCGTCACGCGCGCCGACGGATCGCAAACCCTGATCGACTGCATCGAGGAACTCGTCGGCCCGCAGCAGCTGCCAGAACTCAACCCTGACAAGCGGTTGGTGCAGCTGAACTTCCGGGTGGTCTGTCGCCGCCCCCGCGGCTTGCCGGACTACCAGAAGACCCGCGAATCCCTCTAACCCCCCGAATTTGTGCTCCGCGCGCGACCGTCCCGGGCGTGCGTCAGCTAATGATGCCCGTCCCCGGGCGATCCCAGTAAGGAGAAAACAATGGCCGGTTTCGCCAACGACGTCCGACAGGGGAATGCCGATCTCGAGATCGGCGTCCTCGACTGGGCTATCTATCTGGCCCCCAAGGGAACCGTCATTCCGACGAACTTCACCGACGCCTCCGGCGCGATCCAGGCACTCGCGGCCACCTACATCCCGGTCGGCAACCTGGACAAGAAGGCCGGTACGAAGCTCGCCACGGCGATCAACAGCACGCCGGTCGAGACCTACGGTGAGCAGGGCCCGACCCGCATCATCCGCAAGTCGCGGGACACCACTGTGGACTTCACGATGCAGCAGACCTCGGCGATCACCCTGTCGGCGTACTGGGGTCAGGACTTCACCGAGACCTTCGCCGACCCCGCCAGCGGTGAAGTGCACCTGGTGATCTCGGAGACGGCGTTCAACCAGGAGTGGGTGCTGGTGATGATCGGCTACGACGCCGACTCCGACGGCGACGAGATCTACACCATCGTCGACTCGCCGCGCGCCACCCTCTCGAAGTCGGGTGACATCACCTTCAACGACGACGGTATCGCGATGTACCCAGTGACGCTGCAGATGTTGAAGTCCCGCAGCGTCGGCTACGCCACCCGCGTCAGCTACGCCGGTGCGGGCTGGAAGCCGCTGGCCGCCGACGCGGGCTTCCTCGCCCCGGCGACCTCGATCACTGTGTACCCGGCGACCGCCACCATGGCCGCCGCGGACATGCTGCAGCTGACCGTGCTGGACAACCACGGCGTGAACCGCACCGCGGACTGCACGTTCACCTCCGGCACCCCGGCGAAGGCCACCGTGTCCACCTCGGGCTTGGTGACTGCCGTCGCGACCGGCAGCTCGACGATCACCGCGGCGCTGTCCGGCGCCGGCACCGACACGTGTGCGGTGACCGTCTCCTAACCCAGACGCCGTCCGCGCCCCTTCCCCGGCGGGCGCGGGCGGCTTCATCCGGCCGGGGAATTCTGCCGGGGAAGGCATTCGATGACCACCGCACGTAACAAGCCGATCGGGCGCTTCTACGAATTACAGAAGGAAGTCTCGGTCCCCGAGGACTACGTCCTCACCTCGAAGATCCGCATCAAGCAACCCACGCGGCGGCAGATGCACGCGTTCCGTTCCGCACAGACGAGCGATGAAGCCGACCGCGCGTTCCTCGGAGATCAGGCCGACGCCGTGTTCGAGCTGTATGCCGACCGCCCCGATCAGGAGTGGCAGGCGTTCATCAACGATGTCTGGCAGCACTTCTACGGTCCCGGCGCTGGTGATGTCGAGGGAAAATCGGAGCAATCCTCCGAATAGTCGATGAGTACTGGGACGACCTGGAATGGGACTTCCAGGAGATCCTGCACATCGACGCCATGGACTGGATCGCGCGGAAGCGTGACTGGCGGCAATTCTTCCGGTTCGAACGAAAACTCGCCCGGATAACCGGCGGCGCCTACAACTCGGCGTTGCTGCTGAACCCGGAGATCGCCGAGGCGAACAAGGGTAAGCCGAAGCCGAAGCATCCGCAGCTGTTCCGGTTCACCAACGAGATGCATCTGCTGACCGACATCGGCGACATCCTCTACAAACAGGCAGTCAAGGACCCTCGGTCGGTGTCTCTGCCGCGGCCGCTCACCGCCGCCGATCACCTGAGCCGCGCGAAGCGACAAGCCGGGATGAATCGAGTCGTCGCCCAGTTCTCGCCGCAGCACGTGCATCTCACACCACGAATCGACTAACGGGAGGGAGGGCTGATGCCGCAGTACGACGCCGGAACCGCCGCCATCAAGGTCAAGCCCTCCTTCCGTGGGTTCGTCGAAGAAGTCCGGACCGAGCTGTCGCGCTACGACTTCAACCTCGATGTCCACATCGGCGCCGATACCCGCGTCGCTGCAGCGGAGATCGAGAACCTGCAGCGCGTCGCACGCGAGAACCAAACCTTCCGAGTGGGTGCCGACACTCGTGTCGCGGCCGCGGAGATCGCGGGACTGCGAGCAGCCGCTGGCGAGCCGATCATCATCCGCACGGACATCGACCGCGGGAGCGCTAGTCGCGTACGTTCCGAGGCTCGGCGCACGACGCAGGACGTCAAGAGGGACCTCGAGAAGGCGCTGGAGGGCCTGCGGAGCGCGGCGACGATCAACCTGAAGGTGCTCGGTGTCGTCGGTGCCGCGGGGGCGATCACAGATCTTCTCGCCATCGCGGAAGCCGCGTCCAAGGTCGCCCACACTGTCGCGTTGATCCCCGCTATCGGATTCGCCGGGCTGGCGGGTATCGGGTCCGTAGCCACGGGACTCAACGGTATCCCGGCGGCGTTCAAGGCGATGTCCGCGGCGTCGAAGGATGCCGGGGAGTCGGCTATCAAGCAGCGCGAGGCCCTCGACGCTGTCGCTGACGCCGAATATCGTGCGCAGCAAGCTGATCGGACTCACCTCGACAGCCTGCGTGACCTCAACACCGCCTACCGGGATGCGTCGCGGTCGATCCGCGACATGAACTTCGACCTCGACGATCAGAAGCTCGCCACCGAGGACGCCGCGTTGGGGGTGGAGGAGGCCGCCAAGCGGCTCACTCAGGTCCAGTTCGATCCCGCCGCGGACTCGACCACACGTAAGCGCGCCCAACTCGGATACGAGCAGGCAGTACAGCGACTGCGGGAACAACGGGTCCGAGAACAGGACCTGGCCCAGGACGCCGCCGAGGCCAACGCTAGGGGCGTGGAGGGCAGCGACAAGGTCACCTCCGCCAAGCAGCGCGTCACGGAAGCCACTCATGCCCAGGTGGTGGCCGAGCGCGAACTGGACCA
This sequence comes from Nocardia sp. NPDC004260, assembly GCF_053603155.1. Classification (NCBI taxonomy): domain Bacteria; kingdom Bacillati; phylum Actinomycetota; class Actinomycetes; order Mycobacteriales; family Nocardiaceae; genus Nocardia; species Nocardia sp. NPDC004260. Next base: position 10,286 of record NZ_JBSGEZ010000088.1, read on the forward strand.
GGCTCGCCAAAAGGCCGCTTCCCCGACTGCCGGTGCGCAGTCGAAGCTCGATGAGGCGATGGCCAAGCTGTCGCCCAACGCCAAGGAGATGGTCAACGACATCCGGGCGCTGGGCCCGGCGTGGACTGGTGCGCGGCAGGCCGCCCAGGACGCACTCACCGAAGGCATGGGGCCGGCCGTCACGGCTCTGGCCAACCGCCAGCTGCCGAACCTCCGCGCGGGCATGGTCGGGATCAACGGCGCCATCAACACCGGCCTGCGAGCGTCCATCGCCGCATTGGCCTCCGATCAGAACAAAGTCGACTTCAAGACGGCTCTGGACAACACCACGAAGGCGTTCCAGAACGCGGCCCGAGGATCGGAGGCGTGGACCAACGCCCTCACCAAACTGGTCACTGTCGGTTCGGAGTTCCTGCCGAAGCTCGGTGACGCCGTCGCCAACGCGGGCGAGCGATTCAACAACCTCATCCAGCGCACCGCCGGGGATGGGTCGTTGAAGAAGTGGATCCAAGACGGCATCGACGCCGGCAGGACCCTGGCCTCCATCGTCGGCAATGTCGGCTCGTCGATCGCTTCAGTGTTCCGCGCGGCCGGTGACAACGGCGAAACTCTGCGGCATCTGGATGAACTCACCGACCGAATGGCGAGGTTCCTCAAGTCCACCCAAGGACAGGCGGAGCTGAAGGACTTCTTCAATTCGACGCGAGAGAGCTTCGACAAGATGAAGCCACTGCTGGCGGATCTGCCGGGGATCCTCCGCAGCGTGTTCGAGGGCTTCCAAACCTGGTCGGGTATCGCGCTGCCGTTCCTGCGCGCCGCTGGCGCTCTCCTGAATGAGCATCCGGGCCTTGTGCGGGCGGTTGTCACCGCATATCTGGCGTTCAAGACGCTCGGTCCGGTGTTCGATCTCGTGCGCGCGGGGATCGCTAACGCGAGGATTCAGCTGGAGGCATTCCGCACAGCTCAGGCCGCAGCCGCCACCGGTGGCGCAGGATCATTGCGGTCGGCGATGACGGGGCTGGGTTCGGTGCTGGGGCCCGGCGGAATCTTCAACGTGGCCGTGATCGCCGCCGCCGCCGGCGTCGGGCTTCTCGCGCAACGGCACCAGGAAGCAGCCCGCGCCGCCGAGGAGCAGCGCCAGAAGGTGGAGGCGCTTCAGGCCACCCTCGACAAGACCACCGGTGCGGTAACCCAAGAGACGCTCACGGCGCTAGCCAAGGAGCTCGCCGACCAAGGGTTCACCCGCCGCGCCGAATCGCTGGGCGTCGACCCAAACGCGTTCCTCAAGGCATCTGCAGGTCTGGCCGCGGCGGACAAGACCGCGATCGAGCAGCGACTTACCCGAACCATCATCGAGCAGAAGGGCTCGGCTGGCGGAACTTGGGCGGCCGCGCGGGCGACGGGGCTATCCGACACCGATATCGCGCTGGCCCTCCAGGGCAACGCTGAGGCGGTCAAGAAGTACGAGGACGCCCTGAATCGGGCACAGGCCGCGCTGGCCAAGACCGGAAGCAAGGAGATCCTGCCCGACCTGGCCAAGCTGAAGGACTCGCTCAACGACATCGGCGAGTCCGCAGCGACGCTCGGCGGTCGCATGAACGGTGTCGGTGTCGACATCGGGTCGGCGCAGCAGAAGCTCAACGAGACAAACCGCACGCTCAACGGAACGTTCCAGCTGACCGAGGAGGCGAGCAAGCGCTTCCAGGAAATGGGCCTGGCCGTCCAACAGGTTCCGGATGCGAAGACCGTTGTCATCAAGGACACCACCCCGGAGAACATTCAGCGGCTTCGGGAACTGAAGTACGAGATCCACAACAACCTCGACGGCACCGTCACTCTCACGGCCGACACCGACCGCGCCCGCGTCGATATCTCCCAGGTCACCAACGCGCCGTATCAGGCGAAGGTAGAGGTGAAGTGGGACTTCGAGCACCTGGACCTGAAAAGCGAAGCGGTCCGCGCGCTCAATCAGGATGTCGACAACATCGACAAGCGGTGGACTCGCGCCGACGGCGGCCCCATCGAAGGCGGCATTCCGGGCAAGGACTCCGTTCCGATCCTGGGCATGCCGGGCGAACATGTGCTCACCACCGACGATGTCGCCCGGCTCGGCGGCCAGACCGGTGTGTACCGGTTCCGTGCGGCGCTGGCCCGTGGGAAGGTGCCGGGCTACGCCGACGGCGGGGAAATCGGCGCCTCGGGTAAGTCCCCCGCGCAGCTGCTCGACGAGTACGCCCGCAGCCGCTCCGGCTCCCCCTATGGCGGGAACGACGACTGCTCGGGATTCATCTCCCAGCTCGCCAACATCGCCACCGGACAGCCCGCCAGCGCGGGCCGTATGTCCACCGCAAACGAGGGTGAGTGGCTGGCCGCGCACGGATTCCAAACCGGGGACGGCAGTCTTGGCGCGTTCCGGGTTGGGTGGATCAACGACCCGAACATGGCTGCGGGCGGGCACACCGCGGGAACGCTCCCGTCGGGCGTGAACGTCGAATCCGGCGGCGCCACAGGCACCGTCATGTACGGCGGCGCCGCGATCGGCGCGAACAACCCGCTGTTCAACCAGCACGCCTACTTGCCGCTGCAGTCCACCGGGCCCGCGACCAGCGGTGTTGGAGGTATCGGCACCGGCGACACGTCCGGGGTCAGCACCTCCCAGGTGACCTACCCCCAGGCTCCGCTGCCGGGGCGGATGAGCGACCAGCAGATCCAGAAGCTGCAGGCCGAGGCCGCGATCGACGCCGCCAACAGCGAGCGCAACGCGGTCTACGCCAACCCGAACTCCACCGACCGGGACAAGCAGGCTGCGGACCTGAAGTACCAGCAGGCGCAGAACGCACGCGAGTCCATCGTGCAGCGCGGCGACACCAGCGCACTCAGCCTGCCCGGCATCGCCTCCAAGGCCGCAGGCATCCTCGCCCAAGGGTTCCTGGCGTTCTTCGGGCTGGAGAACAGCATCTTCAGCGACTCCAACCCCTACAACCGTGCGCTCAACACCACGGTGAACTTCTACAGCCAGAACCCCGGAACCCTCGGAGGCGGCTACTCCTACCAGCCGAAGAACCTGCCGTCGATGGCCACGACCGTCACCCCGCAGTCCTCAGCGACGGTGAACGACCCCAGCCTGCAGACGTTGGTTCCCGGCTCAGATCAAAGCGCCTATCAGGTCAACCCCGACCTTGGCACTACCACGCTGACGCTGCGGGCGCCCACACCCCGCTATCAGCCCGGGTCGGGCGCCGAGCAGTGGCGTGGTCTGGCCACGCAGATGCTCATTCGGGAGGGGTTCAACCCGGCGCAGGTCGACATCATGCTCGCCCAAATCCAGTCCGAGAGCGGAGGAAACCCCTCGATCGTGCAGCAAGTCCAGGACGTCAACTCGGGCGGAAACGAAGCCGTTGGACTCTTGCAGGTCATCCCCAGCACCTTCGCGCAGTATCGTGATCCGTCGCTGCCTAACGACCGCACCAACCCGGCGGCGAACATGGCTGCGGCGCTGCGCTACTACCGCGCCCGCTACGGAAACAACCTGTCCACCATGTGGGGACAGGGCCACGGCTACGACCAGGGCGGTATCGCCAACGGTATCGGCCTGATGCTGAAGCAGACCATCAAGCCCGAACGTGTGCTCAACCCTCGGCAGACCGAGACGTTCGAGTCGGTTCTGCCGCTGCTGGAGTCGATCAACTCCTCGGTGTGGTCGCCGAACCGCGTCGGTTCTGAACACTTCAACGCAGGGCCACTGTCGATGCCGAGTGCACCGCCACCGCCCTACTCGCCGACGATCAACGCCCGCGTCGCTGATGTCAACGACCTCGCGGACCTAGTGGAGCGTGAAGCGCAGAAACGGGCCATCGGCTTGGCGGCGGCGCTGATATGAGCGAATTCCTAGCCCTCGCGCTCATCGGCACCTCGGGGCGCCGCTGGGACATCTCCGGCCCGAACCAGGGCGAGCAGGGCGCGGAACTGATGCCGAAGCCGCGGCAGTTCTACGACTCCCCAGCGGTCACGTACTGGATCAAATCCGGTGGTGCCCTGCAGAAATACCAGGGCTACTCGTTCAAGCGGCGCGACCCTTTGTTCGGGCTGGTGATCTGCGGCGACGACCCGGAGGAGGAGGCCGAGATCCACTCCCAGCTGCGGATGGATCTCGGCATGTACGACCAGACCTTCCAGCTCGAGGCCACCACCTCCAGCGGTGTGCGCAGGTTGACGATGCGGCTGCTGGAGGACCCCAAGGCGTACGAGACCGGCGACTGGGAAGGCAAAGACCCGCACCTGTACGGCGCCTCGACGCTGATGGTGTCGGCCGCGGCGGAGATGCCCCATTGGGCGGGGGATCCGGAGACCTCGTCATGGACGCTGCCTGCTGGCACGTCGGGGTCGACGACGACGTTCCTGCACCCGGGCAACCCGGGTGATGTCCCGATCTTCCCGCGGTGGACCCTCAATGGACCCGGATCTTGGACCGTCCCCGACCCTTCGCTTGGTCAGGAGATCGACTTTCAACGGCCGGCCGGTGCGGACACCAATCGCACCTACCCCGTGGTTACGTTGCTGGCCAACGAACACGTGGAGTTGGACACCAACCCAGACCAGCCGTTCATGCTCACCTCTGATGGCGGGTTGGGGCCGTGGATGCGTAGCAACGGGAAAGAGCTGATCTATCCCGTCGCCCCGCACACCCCACCGTTCATGACCACCGTCTCGGTCACCGGCGCCACGGGGGGCGTGACAGCGACGATCGAATGCGACCGCTGGTTCTCGCGCCCGTTCGGGGTGTCGCTGTGACGCTGCTGACGCACGAGGAGATCCACGCCGGTGCGCAGGCTCGCCGCGACGCGCTGGCGGCGATGCGCCGCTCCCGGCCGCGGGTGAGGCTGTGGACGAACAAGCCGGACGGCTCGCCCGGGCTGATCCTCATGGGCGAAGCCAAGGACACGATCGCCGGAGAGTTCCCCTTCCGCAAAAACCAGTTCGGCACCACGGGCACGATGCGGATCCGCCTCGACCACCACCTGGCGAAATGGCTCATCAGCATCCCGGACGACGAGGACGCCAAGAAGAACGTGGTCGCCACCGTCGACCACTACGGCGGCAAAGTCCGCTGGTCAGGGCTGCTGAAGTACTTCAAGGCCGTGAAGAAGGGCGGCCTGTGGTACCTGGACGTCACCTTCATCGACGACCTGCAATACATGCAGTTCATGCTGGGCGCCCCCAACCCGATCCTGCCCATCCCGATCTTCCAATTTCCCCGGGTGCTGCCGCTTTTCGGTCCCGCGAAGTGGTGCATCAGCATGATGATCCTGCTGAACCTGATCCGGCTGGAGGGCAACCTCTGGACACTGCCGGACGATCCGTTCGCGGTCGGCGCCTGGGGTGGATTGTTCGACTGGAGTGGCTGGCAGGTCCTGATCAAGGCCAAACCGATCGACCTGGACGACTCCAGCATGTGGACGCTGATCGCCACCCGCATGAACCGGATGGACCAGATCATCGCCAACGCGCTCGACGACGCCCAACTGACGATGCGGTACCGGCGGATCCTCACCGTCGACGGCGAGACCTCCGACGTCCCTGGCGTGCCTGAGGTCGCCAACGGCGCGCTGGTGCTCGAGGTGGTCGACAACTCGGGCTACTACAGCCCTGACGGCACGGCGACCGCAGGCGGCATCGCAGGCGGGTTCGCACGCACCGTGCAGTCCTTCGCCTCGGGGTTCGTCGAGGACGTGCAGTCCTTCGTCGGCGACCCGGAGTCGTGGCCGGCAAGCTACTACGACGCCGACTACCTCGGGCCCGGTGACCCGACGCGAACGTGGATCGTCATCCGGGATTCGAAGTACTCCAGCATCGAGACGTCCGAGTGGACTTGGGGGCCGGCGACAGCGGTGCGAGCGATCGTCGGCGGCGACAACCCGCTCGTCGACCAGCTAGCGCGGTTGACCATCGAATCAATCGGCGCGCTGATCGGATACTTCCTGCTCGGCGGCTTCTCCGGGCTCGGCAGCATCATCGCCGACGTCGTCATGCCGTTCCTGGTCGGCACGATCTTCGCCTGGCTGGAGTGGCAGAACCACACCCGAGCCCACAACCTCGGCTGGGTCCACCTCTGGGAGGTGTTCGGCCAGGGCGCGGAGAACAACGCGTGGAGCCTCGGTGCCATCGTCGCCCTCCGGGGGGCGTTCCTCGCCACCCGCAGTCAAGCCGCGCACGTCATGACGATGGGCTCCGGCGGCCGGTTCCTTCCGGGCTTGATGTTCATGCCTGGGGATCGCATCGGCAGCACGTTCGAGCAGGCCACCTCCACCATCCGCGTGGACCAGGTCGAAGAAGTGACCCTCGCGTGGGATTACGAGAGCGACCAGCCGCACGAATACAAGGTCCAGATCGGCATGGCGCAGGCGGCGATGACCCTCGCCGAGAGGCAGACGCGGCAGATCAGTTTCGCCTTGTCTGTTCTTCAAAACATTGGAGTTCATTTATTAAGCTAACTAATGAGTGGGCGTGAGGCCATGGATGCACGTGAACTGACCGGACTCGCGGCCCCATTGCAGCAGGACGCCGCGGACATGACCGACCCTCGCCAGCATTTCGCGTGGGCACTGAATGCCTTCCCGAGCCCCAACCAGCAGATGGGCGACGTTCCGATCCACCCCACGGTGCGGCCGGGGATGTCGCAGATGCTGTGGGACCTCGGGTTCAGGCACAACCCGGAGTTGCAGACGAAGTGGTTCGTGCCCGGTGACCACCCCGAAGCCGGGTACCTGAACGTGCCGACCCTGGTCGATGCCGAGCAGTACCAGCAGTATCGGGCGGTGCACGACGATCCGGAGACGGAGAGCGAGAAGTGGCGCGACACCGCTGAGGCTCTGCTGGGGAAGCTGGACCCGAAGCTGGTGGAGCGCATCCGCAACATGACCCCGGAGGAGCGCGCCGCGGCCGCCGAGGTGCAACGCCAGCAATTGCCCGCGGCGTTCGACCGGCTGGCCGAGCTGAAGAAGCAGCTGGACGGCGAGTCGCAATGACCAAGCTCCTCGACTTCGCCATGGCGCTGATCGACCCCCAGGCCATCAAAGACGCTGGATACGCCGGGGTGATCGGCTACTTCTCCGAGTCCCGGCCGGGCGCGAACTTCGGCGCGAAACCTCTTCGCCGCGACTACTGCGATCGTCTGCGCGCCGCGGGGCTGGAGATCGTGTCGAACTACCAATTCGGCAAGGGTGAGACGTCGGACTGGTACGGCGGCTACGACGGTGGCGCCCGCCACGCCAGCCTCGCGCTGCGCTACCACCGCGAGGCTGGCGGGCCGGACAAGCGGCCTATCTATGCCCCTGTCGACTCCAATCCGACGTTGGAGCAGTGGAATCAGTTCATCGCGCCGTTCCTCCGCGGCTGGGCATCGGTCGTCGGCCTGGAGTGCACCGGCATGTACGGCAACTCCCGCTGCATCGACTGGGCGCTGGAAGACGGCGTCGCGACCTGGTTTTGGCAGCACAACTGGTCGGGCGACGACTCGCTCAACTTCGACCACCCCGCGGCCCATCTGCATCAGATCGAGATCGACAAGCGCCAAGTCGGCGGGGTCGGTGTCGACGTCAACCTCACACTCAGGGACGACTACGGCCAATGGTCGAAGGCGCCGAGCTCAACAACTCCAAGGGAGATCGTCACGGTGACGAAACCGGACTACCAGGAACTTGACCGGATGGGCGACTCGGCTTCGTCCCGCCACGGCGCCCGCATCGAAAACTTCTTGCTGCACACCCAGGAAGGCAACGGCACCGCCGAAACCCTGGCCAACTATCTGAACAATCCGGCGAACGGGGTGAGCTACCACTACACCGTCCGCGACCGCGTGGTGGTCGACGTGGTCGACACCGACCTGGCCAGTTGGTCGGTGCTGGACGCGAACTCGTTCACCATCAACCTCTGCTTCGCGGGCAGCCGTGTCGCATGGAGCCGGGACGACTGGCTGCGCATCCGCGACGACATCCGTATCGCGGCCTGGCTCGCGGTGCAGGACGCCCAGAAGTACGGGTTCGACACCTACGTCATCGCGCCGCCATACGAGCGCCGCTCGGGAATCTCCGACCACCAGTATGTGACCGAGTGCCTGGGCATCGGCACCCACAGCGACGTCGGCCCGAACTTCCCCTGGGACGTGTTCGCCGACGACGTATGCGAGTTCGCCACCGGCGCGCCCGCCGGGTCGCCGCCGAACGCCATCGACGACATCGAGGCGGCCACGTCGTGGCTCGGAGCGCGGCTGACCGTGGGCGAGAACGCCACACCCGACGGCATCGGCCGCTACGCGGAGTTCGCGAACGGCCACATCTACTGGCATCCCGCCACCGGCGCGCACGCCATACCCGCCAGCCTGTTCGGCAAGTACAGCGAACTGGGCTGGGAGCAAGGCCCGCTTGGCTACCCGGTCACCGACCTCGGCGAGCTGGACGGCGGCGAGGTGCAGGGCTTCCAGGGCGGTGTGCTCTACCGGCACGGCAACTGTGCGCCGGTCTGGGTACATGGCGCGATCCGCGACCGCTGGAACCGATCCGGATACGAGAACGGCCCGTTCGGCTGGCCAGTCTCGGATGAAGAGGAACTGCCCGGCGGGGAGGTGTGGCAGCGATTCGAACACGGCCAGATCATCTGGCCGAACAAGCGGTCCACCGTGGCCTTGCTCGACGCAGAAGGTCCGGACGCTCCCGTCTCGGACCAGGACTGAAGGGAACCATCATGAGCAAGCTGATCTCCGCCCTGCGTACCGAACCGATTCGGGCACTCCTGTGGCCAGTGCTGGTGGGCATCGCGGGCTACCTCGTTGTCCGCGGCGTCGTGGACCAGTTCTCGGCCGACATGATCCTGGTCATCGTCGCGGCCATCCTCGGCATCCCCGCTGCGGAGGTAGCGCGGTCCAAGGTGACTCCGGACGTGAAGCGGGAGGATGCTCGGCCGATCGCCGGAATGCCGAGCGAGCCGCGCGGCTAAATGAACATCCTCAGCGCTGGCTGGGAACCGGTCACCATCCTGATCAGCACCGCAGCTAGCGCGATATCCATGCTGGTCGGATTTCTCATATGGATGATGCGGCGCATTGTGCGAGGCGACCTCATTCCGGCCGCAACTGTGGACGCCATTGTGCGTGACCTTCGCGCGCTCCAGGAGGCAACCAGACGTGAGTCCGCTGCGCACGAGCAGGGTGAAGCCGAGCTTCGTTCGCAGAACACGAAACTGCTCGAGCAGGCGCGCGTCGTAGAGGCGATCCTGCGCACAGCCGATATCAACCACCACTCGGGGAGCGGCCATGTGGCCCAGACGACGCAGGACTGAAGAAGATCTGAGCGTCGACCTCGAGCAGCTGCGCCGAGCTGAGGAGGCAGCATCCAAAGCCGAAGAAGACCTCCGCGCGCTCAAGCGTCAGCGTCCAGAGGTAGACCAGCTCGCGGCATCGTTCCGCAACCATCTCAAAGCAAATCACTTCGGGGAAAAGTTCAGGTTGGAGATACGAAGGAGAGCTTCTTCCCCATGAGCGGACGCACCAACCTCGCAATCCTCGCCGTCGCGTTCCTTATCAACGTAACGCTGCTGGTCACGCTGCCCATTCAGGATGCGGTGAACGTTCTCATCGTGACCGTGGCAGTGAAATCCACACTGCTGACATTGGTTTATGGATTCACCTCAGGATGGCGATTCGGCCCCCTCGGGAAGTCCGTAATCCTACTGGTGTCGAGCATCGCCTTTGTGACGATTCAGGGATCGGTGTCCATCTTTACCGATGCCAATTACCCAGGGCGGGACCAAATCAGGGAAGTCCTCTGGACATATGTCGCACTGTCGATGCTGTGGCTGCTGCTCACCATCTACCGCGAGCAACAGGAAGGGGAGCAGATGGGCAAAGGGGCGTCTGAATGATGAAGCTGGGCAAGACGCCCGCGCGGATCAATAGCGTCCAACTGAAGCTGTCGACGTACCTGAATGTCCCAGCCGTGCTGCCGATGATTCCCGAGGCGTTCGGTCACGAAAACCTTGTGCCGGACTTCGGGATGCTGGCCAACGATCAGGTCGGTGACTGCGTCTGGGCGGGCGCTGCGCACGAAACGATGCTGTGGAACCGCGAGGCCGGGAACGACGTGACGTTCTCCGACGGCTGTGTCCTGTCGGATTATTCGAAGGTTACCGGCTACGACCCGGAGAACCCGTCGACCGACCGGGGAACCGACATGCAGGCCGCCGCGTCATATCGGCGTCGCATCGGCATCCTGGACGCGACGGGAAAACGGCACAGGGTGGGTGCTTACGTCGCACTCACCCCGGGCGACCCCGACCAGCTCGCCGCGGCCGCGTACATCTTCGGCGCGGTGGGGGTCGGTATCCGGTTCCCGGACTATGCAATGGACGAGTTCCGGTCCGGGAAGCCGTGGGCTGTGCGGCACGGTCTGCCGAAGATCGAGGGCGGCCACTACATCCCCGTCATCGGCCGCGGCGCGAACGGAAACTTCCACGCCGTCACCTGGGGCCGCGTCCAGCAGATGACCCCCGGGTTCTATCGCAGGTTCTGCGATGAGGCGATCGTCTACTTCTCGGAGGAGTTCTTGACCGCGAACAGAAGCCCTGAAGGGTTCGACCGTGCCCAGCTGATGATCGACCTACACGCGTTCACGCGGCGATGACGACTCCGAATCCGGGCAGTCTCAACCCGGGCCAGTGGGGTGTCACCGGCACCGGCGGCAGCATCCCCGCGAAAGCCAACCAGACGCAGGGCAACGTCACCCAGACGCTGCAAAACGGGTTCTCCAGCGACAACTTCGCCGGACTCGGCGGTGGGCTGATCGCGATGATCCTGTCGTTCATCGGCGCGGCTATCGCGGCCATCCTCGGCGGGTTCCTGTCGGTGATCGACGCGATCTTCGGCACCGTCGATGACCATTACGTCGCACAATTGCCGACCATCAACGACCACTCCCAAAGCATCACCACCCTGCAGCAGCAGTTCAACCAGCTGACTCTGCACGGTCTGGCGATCGTCTTCACCTCGAACAACACCTACACCCCCTCGGCCGGCCTCAAGAGCATCGACGTGATCATCATCGGTGCCGGAGCTGGTGGTGGAGCTGGCTATTCGGGCGCCTACAACATGACCGGCGGGCAGGGTGGCGGCGGCGGGGGAGAGGTCCACACCAACATCCCCGCGGCACTGCTACCGACGGACGGCTTAGGGAACTTCTCGCCGATCTCGATCACCGTCGGCGCAGGCGGCTCCGGAGGGTCATCCAGCGGTTCCCCGGGGGTTGGTGGCGGCAACACCATCTTCGGTTCCGGCGCATGGTCTCTCACCGCCGGTGGCGGCCAGGGCGGGGTCGCAGGCGCCAGCAACGGTGCTGGCGGCACCGGCGGCGGAGGCGGCGGGGCGGGCATGATCCTCGGCGGCCAAGGCGGCAACGGCGAAGCCCGCGGCACGAGCCAGAACGTCCAGCCGGGAGGCAACTCCAACTCGTCCTACGACCTGCACGGCGGCGGCGGAGGCGGCGGCGGCGGGGCTGCGTCCACCTTCTCGGCCGGTGCCGGTCATCCGGCAGGAGGTGGCGTCGGCGGCATCTCCCCCGGCGGCGCAGCGCCGGGTGGCGCGGGAACTGCTCCATCCAGCATCGTCGCCACCGGAGGTGGCGGCGGGGCAGGCGGATTCAGCAACGACCAGAACGCCGCCAACCCGGGCGGCGCAGGAGCCTACCCAGCAGGCGGGGGCGGGGGAGGCGCGTCCGACGGCGGCACCATCAGCGGCGGCGTATACACCGCGGGCGGCAACGGCGGCAACGGCATCCTGTACGTCATCGAGCACACCGTCTGATGCACATCACCCTCCGCGTCTACACCTCCAACACCACGTGGACGAAGCCGGACGGCTTGTACATGCTCGACGTCTACATCCGCGCTGCGGGCGGGGGAGGGAGCGTCACAGCGGGCGGAGGCGGCGGGGCGGCGGTCGACCGCCAGAAGATCCCCGCCGACGACCTGCCCGCCACCGCGGCGGTAGTCGTGGGCTCCGGTGGAAGCTCCGGAGGCGACGGCGGCGACTGCGCCTTCGGGGCGGTCCTGTCCGCACAGGCGGGCAGGGGAGGCACCAACGGCGGCGCGGGCGGCCAGTCCTACATGCGCGGCGGTGATGGCGGTACCTCCGGAAACCCGGGCGGGACGGCGAGTTCCCTGCCGATTCGGATGCTCGCCGGCGGCGGGGGTGGTGCGGGCTCGGGAAGTACCGGCGGGAAGTCGGGGTTGGTCGCCGCTGGTGTCTCCAATCCCCTGCTGTGGCAGACCAACCAATCCGGCGGGGGAGGGAACTCCGGCAACGCGGGCGGCTATCCCGCTGGCGGTGGGGGCGCCGGGGCCGCGGGCGCGGCTGGTGTGGTCACGGTCATCGAGTACATCTTCGACTAGAGAGGGCCTCATATGGCTACGGCCACCATTCATCTCGAATCCGTCGGCGGGTTCGCCGGGCGCGCCCGGTGTTTCGCTGTCGACCCGCCGTATGAGGGTCACTCGTACGTCACCATCTGGGCGCAACCAGCGTTCGGGATATACCAGCGCGCGGAAGTCGCGGCAGTGCCTGCCACTGAGACCGGCGCGGCCGCCGAGCCGAGCCTCATCCGCCGCCCGGGGTCTTTCGTGCTGCACAAGGCCGCCGACACCGATGAGGAGTTCGACTGGCAGTGCTGGCTGGCGCTGCAGATGCTCGGGCAGCCGGGCTATGAGCTGCAGGCGCCCGAGGAACCGGCGGACTGATGCTGTACCCGAGGAAGATCAAGGACCCCGCCGCGGTGCTGGACTACAAGTTCACCTGGGGGCAGGTGCATCTCGACGAGCCTCCGTGGCTGCAGGACGGCGAAACGGTCCAGTCCCACAGCATCACTATCTCCCCGTCCGGGCTGACGGTGGAGTCCAGCGACATCACCGACAGCGCGAAGGCGGTCACCGTGTGGCTGTCCGGCGGCACCCTCAACACCACCTACACGGTCCGCTGCCAGGTCGTGACCAGCGCATCCCGCACAGAAACCCGCTCGATGACCATCTCCGTCCAGAACAGGTAGGCCGATGACCGCTGCATTCGGAGCCCAATTCACCGCCGAGGCCGAGGTGACACATGCCGACGGCACAACCGATTCCGGCGCCGAGAACGCCGAGACACAGGAGGACTGACCCGTGACCGTAGGAATCAGCAGCGCGAATCTGGCTAACAAGATCCTGGACCACCTGCGTGGCGGTACCGCGTGGACCCAGCCGTCGGGGCTGTATGTCAAGCTCCACACCGGCGACCCAGGCTCGGCCGGTACCGCGAACGCGGCAGCGGTCACCACCCGCAGCCAGGCCACCTTCGCCGCAGCGGCTTCCGGTGCCATCGCGCTCACCGGCACCAACCCCTCCTGGTCGATGACCACCACCGAGACCATCTCTCATGTCTCGGTGTGGGACAACTCCAGCGCGGGGAACTTCCTGTGGTCCGCGGCGCTGACGGCGAGTAAGGCGGTCGTCAACGGCGACACCCTGACCCTGACGACCCTGGGGTTCAGCCTGACGCCGCTGGCGGCCTGATGCCCTGGTCGCCGGTCAACCTGCACCGCCGGGACTTGGCCGACTTCACCGGTCAATCAAACGGTGCCCTCGGATCGCGGTTCGCGTTGCGCAACGGATCCACGAACCCCCAGGTCATCAGTCAGGCGATGGACTCCAACGCGGCGGGATTCTTCCCAGCGGATTTCATCGAGTTCACCTGCGCCGGACCGGATCAGTACGCGGCCGTAACCCTTGCCGCTGTCGGCACCTCGGCCTCTCAGATGCTGTATCTGCGCAGCCAAGGCACATCCACGACTGGCGTGATGATGGCGTGGCTGTCGATCACCGGCGGATCAGGCAACGGTGTCATGTCGATCTACACGGCGCAGTCCTGGGGTTTCGCGTCCTCGACGCAGCGAACGACGGTGAGCACCCTGACCTACGCGACCGGCGATTTCATCGAGTTCTACGTCGTGAACAACACCTACTACGGGCGACAGAACGGCACCCTCGTCACCTCATGGAACGACAGCGGCGCTGCGGTGAATTCGACCGGCCGCACAGTCGGATTCGCCATCCAGAACGCGTCGGTCATGACCTTCAAACGCGTCATCGCCGGGGACATGCGCCCGACTCCGCTGTATCTGCCGAACCAATCCATCACCCGCTCAACCATGTACTGACGGAGGACACCTATGGCGCGCAGACGATATCTCGTATTCAACGGTGCGAGCGCCGCTCTCACGGCGGCTCCGGCTTCTGTAGCGACCGGCACCTCCATCAAGACGATGTTGCAGGTCAAGCCGACCACGAACATCGCCATCGTGGAGTGGGGGTTCGAATGCGACACCGTCCCGACAGCGCAGATCAAGTGGGATCTTCTCACCACCGGGACTGTCGCGGCCACGGTCACCGCTTTCGCGGCCGGAGATGTCTGCAAGTACGACGACGCGGGCTCGGCGGCCACCGCGCTGTCCCTGGGAACCAGCGCATCCGGCTATACCTCCACCGCAGAAGGCACGATCACCTCCACCCGACTGCTCGATATCGGGCCAGGCTGGGCGCAGTCCTACGTCAAGCAATTCCCGCTGGACCGCGAGCCCGGCGTGCAGGCCAACGATCTACTGCGGATCCGCTGCACCACATCGACATCGATCAACGTCCGCTGCTGGATCGTCTTCGAAGAGTGACCCATGCCCCGCATCGGTAGGTCACGGCCGGTATCCAACTACCGGCCCCTCGTGCGGGGGTTGGGAAAGGTCGCCGACGGCTCCCTTTCCGCGACGGTCTCTCTCACGGGCGACGCACAGAGGACGACCCCCGCCGACGGTTCGCTCGCTGCCGTCGCAACCCTGACAGCGGCCGCCACCCGCAACACCTACGTCGATGCCGCCACGGTTGTCGTGGACGCCCTCTCCGCCGCGGCGGCCGCGAACTACGCTGCCGCAGCGGGAATATCCGTCACCGCCGACCGAACGGCGGATGTCGCATGGGGGGCTGGCGCCGACGCCAGCACTTCGTTAACCGCAGGGCTGACCGCCGCGGGCCACGTCGGGCCGCTCATCACCGCCGCGCTCACCGCAACCGCCACCGTCACCTCCGCAGTGTCGCGGGCGACGGTGGGCGACGCGCCCACC
>NZ_JBSGEZ010000089.1:0-24865 GCF_053603155.1 Nocardia sp. NPDC004260
CACGGCGCAATCCTCGCTCGGGCATCGAGGATCGTTGGTACCCGACGGAAGTCGTGGTCGATCCGGAAACCGGAAAGGTGACCAAGAAGAAGGTCAAGTCGGAAGAGCGTTTCGGCAAGGGCAAGCGGTGGAGGGCTCGCTACGTCGATCCGAACGGCGTGGAACGCTCGCGGTCGTTCGACACGAAGGCCGCTGCCCAGAAGTTCCTGGATAGCGACGTGACGACGAAGGTGGTCACCGGGACGTGGGTCGATCCTGACCGTAGCGGTGTCCTGTTCGAGGTCGTGGCGGAGAAGTGGTTCGCGACGAAGAAATTCCGCAAACCGAAGACGGTGGCGGGTTATCGGTCACTGCTGGACACGATCGTGATTCCGCGATGGGGCAGTGTTCCGCTGCGCGATATTGAGTTTGAGGACATCCAGGAATGGGTGGTGAATCTGTCGGTGTCGGGTAGCTCTCGATTCGAGGGGCGTGGTCTGTCGGCGTCGCGGGTCATCCAGTCCTACCAGGTGCTCAGTCAGGTTCTGAAGTTCGCGATCAAGGCCAAGCGGCTTCCGGTGAATCCGGCCGAAGACATCGACCTGCCGTCGCTGCTGGCAGGGGAGCGGCGCTATCTGACGCACGTGGAGGTGATGCGCTTGGCTTTGGCTGCTGGTCGGTTCCGGACGCTGGTGTTCACGCTCGGCTACACCGGAATCAGGTTCGGTGAAGCCATCGCGCTACGGACGGCGGATGTCGACCTGGAGCGTCGGCGCATCTGGGTTCGCCGTTCGGCAACTGGCGTCACGGGCGAGGGCATCGTGGAGACCGACACGAAGAATCACACCACTCGTGCGGTGCCGGTGCCGGGGACGTTGGCCAAGGATCTGGGGAACCTGCTGAAGGGTCGTCGGCGGGATGCGCTGGTGTTCCCGAGTCACAAGGGCGGCTACCTGACCTCGACGGAGTTCCGGTGGGTGTTCGACCAGGCGGCGAACGATGTCGGCCTGACCGGAGTGGTGCCGCATGGATTGCGTCACACGGCCGCGTCGCTGGCGATCAGCGCGGGGGCGAACATCAAGGTCGTTCAGCGGATGCTCGGGCACAAGACGGCGACTCTGACCTTGGATCTCTACGGGCATCTGTTCCCGGATGATCTGGACACAGTGGCCGATGCGATGGATGCCGGAGCTATGGCAGCTGCGGACTATCTGCGGACTGCGTGAAAGGGCGAATGTGGGCGGCTTCGAGAAAACCGCCCACTACCTTGGTGCCGAGTGTGGGACTCGAACCCACACGTCCTTTCGGACAACGGTTTTTGAGACCGTCGCGTCTGCCAGTTCCGCCAACTCGGCGCACCGGGTGGAACTATAGCGGGTCGGGTGGCGTGGACGGAAATGGGTTGGCCCGAGCGGCGCGGAGGCGGGGTTTGCGCAGGGTATATGCGTTCTATGCCGAAGTGAAAGGTACTCTTTACATCACTCGACAGCCCGAAGGATGGCCGGAGCTCGCCCCGTGCGAGCGCGGCTTTCCTTTGGTTGGGTCGGGTACAGGGCATCGGAACCAGAGGGGTCTACCTATGAGCACAGCAGCTGGGGGCGCCGGCACCAAGAAGGACGCCGGGGCGAAGCGGGTCGTCGTCGCCGAGGACGAGGCGCTCATTCGCATGGATCTGGTCGAGATGCTGACCGAAGAGGGCTATCAGGTGGTCGGCGAGGCGGGTGACGGCCAGCAGGCGGTGGACCTCGCCGTCGAGCACCGGCCCGATCTGGTCATCATGGACGTGAAGATGCCGCGCCGTGACGGGATCGATGCGGCGGCGGAGATCGCGTCGAAACGCGTTGCCCCGGTGGTCATCCTGACCGCGTTCAGCCAGCGTGATCTGGTGGAGCGGGCGCGTGACGCGGGTGCGATGGCCTACCTGGTGAAGCCGTTCACGAAATCGGATCTGGTGCCTGCCATCGAATTGGCCGCCAGTCGCTTCCACGAGATCACCGCGCTGGAGAGCGAGGTCGCGAATCTCGCCGAGCGACTCGAGACGCGCAAGCTGGTGGAGCGTGCCAAGGGTGTGCTGATGCAGACGCAGGGCCTTTCGGAGCCGCAGGCGTTCAAGTGGATTCAGCGCACCGCAATGGACCGCCGCACGACGATGAAGGCGGTCGCGGAGGTAGTGCTGGAGAACCTGACCCCGAAGTGACGGCACAGTTCGCGGAAAAATTTACGCGAACGAAACGTAGTCGTGAACAAGAATTCGAAACGATGTCGCGCGCATGATCCGAATGTGATGCGGAACTAACGTACCGACGCTATGTTCTGACCGGGCTGATGTGAGTCGGCCTCCTCGGCGAACCCGGGGGAGCACAGAACTTAGATGAGGTGAAACGTGCTTAGTTCGACATGGCGCAGGCGCTCGACGCGAGCTGTTCTGGCCGTCGGCGCCGCCGCCGCGCTGGTGCTGACGGGTTGTAGCGACAAATCCACCAGCAGCGGTTCGGATTCCTCGGGTACCAACGGGGCGGGCGGCCTCTCCATCCAGCCGGTACTGCAGGTCGACCAGCAGGGCAAGGAAGTGCCGAAGGCCGACGCGGCCACGGCGGCCGATCCCGCGGGCGACGGCAAGGCGACCTGCCCGCCGGGCACGGCCATCGCGATGGCGGGTGCGCTGACCGGCCCCGACGCCGCGCTCGGCATCAACATCGTCAACGGCGTCAAGCTGGCCTTGGACAAGCACAACAAGGCCAACCCCGGCTGCAAGATCGAGCTCAAGCAGTTCGACACCGAGGGCGATCCGCAGAAGGCCACCCAGGTGATCCCGCAGATCGTCAACGACCGCTCGATCATCGGCCTGGTCGGTCCCGCCTTCTCCGGCGAGACGAAGGCGACCGGCAAGATCCTCAGCGACGCGGGCCTGGTCTCGGTCACGTCGTCGGCGACCAACGCGACGCTGACCCAGAACGGCTGGACGACCTTCTTCCGCGGTCTGGCCAACGACGACGTGCAGGGCCCCTCGGTGGCGAAGTACCTGGTCAACAGTGCCGGCTACAAGAAGGTCTGCGTCATCCAGGACAACACCGACTACGGCACCGGCCTGGCGAAGTCCATCACCGACGGCCTCGGCGCCGCTGCCGACCCGGCGTGCGCGGCCAGCATCAAGAAGGGCGACAAGGACTTCTCCGCGACGGTCACCAAGGTGGCGGCGGCGAATCCGGACGCCATCTTCTACTCCGGCTACTACTCCGAGGCCGCGCCGCTGGCCCAGCAGTTGAAGTCCGGTGGTGTGAAGGCGGTCTTCGTCTCCGCCGACGGCACCAACGACCCGCAGTTCGTCGCCCAGGCGGGCAGCGCGGCCAAGGGCGCGAAGCTGTCGTGCCCGTGCGGTCCCGCCCCGGAGAAGTTCGCCAAGGACTACGAGGCGCTCAACGGTCAGGCGCCGGGCGTCTATTCGGTCGAGGCCTACGACCTCACCACGATCCTGGCCAAGGGTATCGACGGCGGGAAGGTGACCCGCCCGGACCTGCTCGACTATGTGCGGACGTACGACGGTGCCGGCCTCGCGCGTCAGTACAAGTGGAACCCGAACGGTGAACTGTCGAACGCGCTGATCTGGGTGTACGAGGTCAAGTAGCCCCGGATCCCGGGCGCACGGCACGTACGGGGATTCGGACGAATCCGCGTACGTGCCGTTGTTCGGTGGGCGAATGGATGAGGGCAGAAATAAATGAAACAAACGGCATTGGCCGCCGGGGTACAACTCGCGGCCGGCTCGGTCGACTTCAACTACGAGGGGCTGATCGATAATTTCTGGCGGCTGACCGTCGACGGCGTGACCTATGGCGCCATCTATGCCTTGGTCGCCGTGGGCTACACCTTGGTGTACGGCGTATTGCGGCTGATCAATTTCGCCCATTCGGAAATTTTCATGCTCGGGTTGTTCGGCCAGTTGATCGGATTGATGATCTTCGGATTCACGGCCGGCCCCGACGCCTACACCCAGGGCGTGGCGCTCACGGTCGTGTACCTGGGTTTGGCGATGGTGGTGGGCATGCTCGTATCCGGCGGCGCGGCCGTCGGATTGGAGCGGGTGGCCTATCGTCCGCTGCGCAAGCGCGGCGCCAAGCCGCTGGCCTTCCTGATCACCGCGATCGGCATGTCGTTCGTCCTCCAGGAACTGGTGCACTTCGTGTTGCCGAAGATCCGCCCCGATCTCGGCGGCACCAACGCGCAGCAGGCCATCCGGCTCGTCGAGCCCACCGTGCAGTTCAGTTTCGGCGGCGCGGAGGTCACCAACATCATGCTGCTCATCGTGATCGCGGCCGTGGTGCTGGCGATCGTCACCGAAGTCCTGATCAACCGGACCAAGTTCGGGCGCGGTATCCGCGCCGTGGCGCAGGATCCCGACACCGCGACGCTGATGGGCGTTTCGCGGGAGCGGGTCATCATGCTGACCTTCCTCATCGGCGGTGTGCTCGCGGGCGCGGCGGCGATGCTGTACACGCTGAAGATCCCGAACGGGATCATCTACTCCGGCGGATTCATCCTCGGTATCAAGGCGTTCAGCGCCGCGGTGCTCGGCGGCATCGGCAACCTGCGCGGCGCGCTGCTGGGCGGTCTGGTGCTCGGCGTGGTGGAGCAGTACGGCCAGATGCTGTTCGGTACCGAGTGGCGTGACGTGGTCGCGTTCGTGGTGCTCGTTCTGGTGCTGATGGTTCGCCCGACGGGCATCCTCGGCGAGAGTCTCGGAAGGGCGCGCGCATGACCGACACGACCACGACGGCGTCCACGCCGGACCCCGCGCGCCGCGGCCTCGGGGACGCGATCCGGACCTGGTGGGACGGCTTGAGCAGGCCCGCGCAGTGGGGCGTCGGCGTCCCGATCCTGCTCCTGCTCGCCTTGCTCCCGCTGTTCCCGCCGCCGCTGCTGAACACCCCCTCCTACAATTTCGGCCTGGTGATGGCGCAGGTCGCGATGTACGCGCTGCTGGCCATCGGCCTCAATGTCGTGGTCGGGCAGGCGGGCCTGCTCGATCTCGGCTACGTCGGCTTCTACGCGGTCGGCGCCTACACCGTAGGCCTGCTCACCAGCCCCAACAGCCCGTGGAACCAGACCGATGGTGGCTGGCTCGATCCGAAATGGGCCTGGCTGGCGTGCCTGCCGATCGCGGTCGCCGTGACCGCGGTGTCCGGTCTGATCCTCGGTTCGCCGACGCTGCGCCTGCGCGGCGACTACCTGGCGATCGTGACGCTGGGCTTCGGTGAGATCGTCCGGTTGCTCGCGGAGAACCTCACCGAGATCACCAACGGCAGCCTCGGCCTGTCGGGTGTCGCGTATCCGCACGTCGGCGAGTCCGCGAGCAGGCCGGAAGGCGTGTTCTCCGGCGGCAACAGCGGCAATCCGGACAGCGCCGACCTGCTCGACCGTGCCGGCTACGGCACCTATTGGTACTGGCTCGGCATGGTGCTGGTGGTGATCGTGCTGCTGCTGGTCGGGAACCTGGAGCGCAGCCGCGTCGGCCGCGCTTGGGTCGCCATCCGCGAGGACGAGGACGCGGCCGAGATCATGGGCGTGCCGACGTTCAAGTTCAAGCTGTGGGCGTTCATGATCGGCGCCGCGGTGGGCGGCATGTCCGGCGCGATCTACGCCGGACAGGTGCAGTTCATCAACCCCACCGGGTTCAACATCATCAACTCGATGCTGTTCCTGTGCGCGGTGGTCATCGGCGGGCAGGGTAACAAGCTCGGGGTGATCTTCGGCGCGTTCGTCATCGCCTATCTGCCCGCCCGGTTGCAGTCGGTGAACCTGGTGAGCAACGAGTCGACCGGGTACGTCCTGCTGGCGATCGATGTCGCGGTGTTCGTCGCGCTGATCGTCGCGTGGCGGCTGTGGTCGGGCCGGCTGAGCGTGTGGCCGCGGCGCGGCGTGATCACCGCGATGGTGGTGACCGGCGTGCTGGCGTTGCTGCTGCTCGGCAGTGTGCTGCTGTTCCGCAAGGGCGGCGCGCAGTCGCTGGGCGACCTCAAATATCTGTACTTCGGCATCGCGTTGGTGGTGATGATGATTCTGCGTCCGCAGGGTCTGTTCCCGGTGCGGCAGAAGCTGCTCACCTACGGCAGGCAGGTGTACCAGGCCGTGCGCAGACCGGCCCCCGTCGAGCCGATCGGAGCGGGCCGATGACCGGGCCGGGTGCGGGCGACGCGCTGTTCGACAACGAGGACATGGCCGCGGGCTACGCTGCCGAGCCACGGGCCGAGTCCGCGGGCACGGTCGACGTCACCCAGGTGATCCCGGAACTCGCCGACGCGGAGACCGTCGCGGAAGTGGTCGCCCCGCGCCGCGAGATCGAGACCGCGGTGGGTGAGCCGCTGCTGCGGACCGAGGGCCTCACCGTGCAGTTCGGCGGGCTCACCGCGCTGGACCGGGTGAGTTTCGAGATCCGCCGCGGCGAGATCCTCGGTCTCATCGGACCCAACGGCGCTGGCAAGACCACGTGCTTCAACGCGATCACCGGCGTCTACCAACCCGCCTCCGGACTGGTGTACTTCGACGGCAAACCGCTGACCAAGACCAAGCGCAACGCGATCACTCGCCTCGGCATCGCCCGCACGTTCCAGAACGTGCGCCTGTTCGGTGAGATGACCGCGCTGGAGAACGTCGTGGTCGGCACCGACGCGCGGCACAAGACCTCGGTGCCGGGCGCGGTGTTCCGGACGCCGCGGCATCGGCGCGAGGAACGCGACGCCATCGAGCGCGGTATGGCGCTGCTGGAGTTCGTCGGGATCGCTCCGCGCGCGGTGGAGAAGGCGCGCAACCTCTCCTACGGCGACCAGCGTCGCTTGGAGATCGCTCGTGCGCTGGCCACCGAGCCGAAGCTGCTGTGCCTGGACGAGCCAGCGGCCGGGTTCAATCCGAGCGAGAAGTCCGCGCTCATGGACCTGATCCGCAAGATCCGCGACGACGGGTTCACCGTGCTGCTCATCGAGCACGACATGCGGTTGGTCATGGGCGTGACCGACCGGATCGTGGTGCTGGAGTTCGGCCGCAAGATCGCCGACGGGCTCCCCGGGGACATCAAGGACGATCCCGCCGTTATCGCCGCGTATCTCGGCGTGCCGGACGCCGAAGCTGTCGAAACCGGTTCCGCCACGGGCGAAGACGGCGCGTCAGGGGATGTCGCGCCGTCCGGGCCCGAGCCGGAAGCGATGCCGCTCGCCAAGGCGGCGGTCACCGAGCCGGTGGCGGAGACGGCACGCGAGACCGCAGCGGGCACACCGCTGCTCGAAGTCGAGGGCATGGTCGTCAACTACGGCAGGATCCAAGCGCTGCACGGGATCTCGCTGACCGTCGCGGAGGGCGAGCTGGTCACCCTGCTCGGCGCCAACGGCGCGGGCAAGACGACCACGATGCGCGCGATGTCGGGACTGCTGCCGTTGACGCGTGGCCGGATCCTGTTCGAGGGTCGCGACATCACCCAGATGAAGGCGCACGAGCGGGTGCTGCACGGGTTGATCCAAGCGCCGGAGGGCCGGGGCGTCTTCCCCGGCATGACGGTGCAGGAGAACCTCGACATGGGCTGCTACGGACGAGGTTTCAAGCAGAAGGCCGAGTACGACCGGACCTTGGAGTGGGTGTTCGAGCTCTTTCCCCGGTTGCTGGAGCGGCGCAAGCAGGTCGGTGGCACGCTCTCCGGCGGTGAGCAGCAGATGCTGGCCATCGCCCGCGCGCTGATGGCGCGGCCGCGGCTGCTGCTGCTCGACGAACCGTCGATGGGGTTGGCGCCCATGGTGATCCAGCAGATCTTCCGGATCATCGGCGAGATCAACCAGCAGGGCACCACGGTGCTGCTGGTGGAGCAGAACGCGCAGCAGGCGCTGGCCCGCAGCGACCGCGCCTACATCATGGAGACCGGTGAGGTCACCAAGACCGGCCGCGGCGCGGAATTGCTCACCGATCCCGCGGTGAAATCGGCGTATCTCGGCGTGGGCTAGGCGTACCTCCGCCTTCGCTCCGGCCATGCGCGGGCTGAGGACGGACTCCGTCCGGCCGCCCCCTTTAGGCGTACCTCCGCCTTCGGGCGGCTTCGGCGGGCTCGCGCCGAGTCCGGTGCCGCGCGGCCTGGCTCGAGGCATGATCGTGACCATGGATGGTCACGACGAGCTGATGAGCTTGGCCGAGCGGTACTGGGACAGCGTCCTCGAGGCGGCGCCGAGCGAGGCGACCCTGCTCGGCGACCGCCGCTTCGACGATCGGATCGAGGATCTGTCCATCGACGCCGAACAGCGGTTGCTGTCGACCTGGCGCGATCTGCTGCGCGCGGTGGACGCGCTCGACGCCGAGGGGTTGAGCCAGGGCGACCGCATCACCCGCAGCTTGCTGCGCACCGAATTGAGCGGCGCGGTCGAGCATCTGGAGTGGCGGCCGATGGAACTGGCCTCCGACCAGATGAACGGCGTGCACGCGGGCGTGCTGATGGTGGCGCCGCAGACGAACGCGCCGCGGCCGGAGCACGCGCTGGCGCTGGTACGCCGCTACCGCCAGTTCGGGGACATGCTCGGCCAAGCCGTGGAGCGGTTCCGCGCGGGACTGGCCGCGGGCCGCACGCCCGCCCGGATCGCCATCGAGCGCTCGCTCAATCAGCTGGACGGCTACCTGGATTCCGACGTGGCCGCCGATCCGTTCGTCACCTTCGCCGGTCCGGAGGGCTGGGACGGCGAGGCCGCATGGCGCTCGGAATTGACCGAGGTGACGCGGGATGTCATCCGGCCTGCGTTCCGGGTCTACCGCGACGCGCTGTACGACGAACTGCTGCCCGCCGCGCGTCCCGACGACCAGCCGGGCCTGTGCTGGCTCGGCGCCGACGGCGAGGACATCTACCGGCGGCTGCTGCGCCACCACACCACGCTGCCCGATCTCGGCGCCGACGAGATCCACGAACTCGGCCTCGCCGAGCTGGCGAAGCTGCGTGAGGAATACGCGACGGTGGGCGCGCGCCTGTTCGGCACCGGCGATCTCGGTGCGATCTTCGGTCGGCTGCGCGACGATCCCGCGCTGCGTTACGACGACGCCGAGCAGATCATGTTCGACGCCCGCCGCGCCCTGGCCGTCGCGACCGCCGAAATGGGGAACTGGTTCGGGCGCCTGCCGAAGGAGTCCTGCGACATCGTCCCGGTGCCGGAGTTCCTGGCCGCGGATTCGCCTGCGGCGTATTACTTCCCGCCGGCCGCTGACGGATCCAGGCCGGGCACGTATTTCGTCAACCAGCACCATCCCACCGGCCGTGGGCGCTTCGAGACCGCGTCGGTGGCCTACCACGAGGCGATCCCCGGTCATCATCTGCAACTCACCATCGCCAACGAACTCGACCACCTGCCGCGTTTCCAGCGCCAGTCCTTCGCCAACACCGCCTTCGTCGAGGGCTGGGCGCTCTACACCGAGCGGCTTGCCGACGAGATGGGTTTGTACGAAGACGATCTCGGCCGCCTGGGCATGCTGGCGGGCGATTCCTGGCGCTCCTGCCGGTTGGTGGTCGACACCGGCCTGCACGCGAAAGGCTGGAGCAGGCAGCAGGCCATCGACTTCATGGTGGCCAACGCGCCGGTCGGGCTGGCCGAGATCACCGTGGAGGTGGACCGCTACATCGCGATGCCGGGGCAGGCGGTCGGCTACAAGATCGGGCAGCTGGAAATCCTGCGCCAGCGGGTGGCGGCCACCGAGCGGCTCGGCGCGGACTTCGACATCAAGGCCTTCCACGACGTGGTGCTCGGCTCCGGATCGGTGAGTCTGCCGGTGTTGCGGGAACTGGCGGGCACACTGTGACGGCGCGGGGCGCGACGGGTACTCGCGCCCCGCGGACCGGAATCCGGTCCCGGCGGCTCCGGCTGCCGGGTGTCGGCGTATCGCCTTGTCGGTGCCGGTCCCTAGACTCTGGGGCGTGAGTTCACCCACGACCGCTCCGCGTCCTGCCCCCGCGTCCGGCTCCGGCGATCCCGGCTCGGGAGACCGGCCGACGCTGCTGTTGCTGGACGGGCATTCGATCGCCTATCGCGCGTTCTTCGCGCTACCGGCTGAGAATTTCAAGACGGTCACCGGGCAGACCACCAACGCGGTCTACGGCTTCACCGCGATGCTGATCAACCTGCTGCGCGACGAGAAGCCGACGCACGTGGCCGCGGCGTTCGACGTGTCGCGCCAGACCTTCCGCGCCGAGGCGTATCCGGAGTACAAGGCCAACCGCACCACCACGCCGGACGAGTTCCGCGGGCAGGTGGAACTCACCAAGGACGTACTGGGCGCGCTGGGCATTCCGGTGATGGCGATCGAGGGCTTCGAGGCCGACGACATCATCGCCACGCTCACCACGCAGGCGACGGCCGCGGGTTTCCGCGTGCTCATCGTCACCGGCGACCGGGACTCCATCCAGTTGGTGAACGAGAACGTCACGGTGCTGTACCCGCGCAAGGGCGTGTCCGACCTCACCCGGTTCACCCCTGACGAAGTGATGGCCAAATACGGCCTCACGCCCAACCAGTACCCCGACTACGCGGCGCTGCGCGGCGATCCGAGTGACAACCTGCCCGGCATTCCCGGCGTGGGGGAGAAGACCGCGGCCAAGTGGATCCGCGAGTACGGCGACCTGAACACGCTGGTCGAGAAGGTCGACCAGGTGAAGGGCAAGGTCGGCGACGCGCTGCGGGCCAATCTGAGCAGCGTGGTGCTCAACCGGCAGCTCACCGAGCTGATGCGGGAGGTGCCGCTGCCGTACACCCCCGATCAGCTGGCGCAGGGGCCGTGGGATCGCGAGAAGATCCATCAGCTGTTCGACGATCTCGAGTTCCGCGTGCTGCGCGACCGGCTGTTCGAGACGCTGGCTCCGCCGGAGCCGGAGGCGGAGGCCGGTTTCGAGATCAGCGGCGGCGCGCTGGAGATCGGCGCGGTCGCGGACTGGCTCGCCGAGCACGCGAAAGCCGGTGTGCGCCATGGCGTCTCGATCCTCGGCACCGGCTCCCCGGCCGGCGGCGACGTTCGTGCGCTCGCCATCGCCGCGGGTGACGGCGAGAGCGGCTACATCGACGTCACGGTGCTCACCCCCGAGGACGAGGCGGCGCTGGGCGCCTGGCTGGCCGACCCGGCCGTGCCGAAGGCGCTGCACGAGGCCAAGGCCGCCCTGCACGCCCTGCGCGGCCGCGGCTGGTCCCTGGGCGGGCTGACCAGCGACACCGCGCTGGCGGCGTATCTGGTCCGCCCGGGCCAGCGCACGTTCAACCTCGACGACCTGTCACTGCGCTACCTGCACCGCGAGTTGCGCGCCGAGACCGGCGAGACCGCGCAGCTGTCGCTGCTCGACGACGAGGACGCCGTCGACGCCGAGCTGGCGCGGGCGCAGATGCTGCGCGCGCGTGCCGTCGCCGACCTGGCCGACGCGCTCGACGGAGAACTCGCCCAGATCGAGTCCACCCCGCTGCTGGCAGACATGGAGCTGCCGCTGCTGGGTGTGCTGTCCACCTTGGAGGAAGCGGGCATCGCGGTGGACACCGACCAGTTGGCGGCGCTGCAGCGGCAGTTCGCCGACCGGGTGGCCGAGGCGGCCGAGGCGGCCTACGAGGTGATCGGCAAGCAGATCAACCTGGGCTCGCCCAAGCAGTTGCAGGTGGTGTTGTTCGACGAGCTGGACATGCCGAAGACCAAGCGCACCAAGACCGGCTACACCACCGACGCGGACGCGCTGGAATCGCTCTACGAGAAGACCCAGCACCCCTTCCTGGAGCATCTGCTCACGCACCGCGACGCCACGCGCTTGAAGGTCACCGTCGACGGCCTGCTCAAATGCGTCGCCGAGGACGGTCGCATCCACACCACCTTCAATCAGACGATCGCGGCCACCGGGCGGCTGTCCTCCACCGAACCGAACTTGCAGAACATCCCGATCCGCACCGACACGGGCAGGCAGATCCGCGACACCTTCGTGGTCGGCTCCGGGTACCAGTCGCTGATGACCGCCGACTACAGCCAGATCGAGATGCGGATCATGGCGCACTTGTCCGGGGACGAGGGCCTGATCGAGGCGTTCAACTCGGGGGAGGACCTGCACAGCTTCGTGGCGTCGAAGGCCTTCGACATCCCGATCTCCGAGGTGAGCCCGGAACTGCGCCGCCGGATCAAGGCGATGTCCTACGGCCTGGCCTACGGGTTGAGTTCCTACGGTCTGTCCGCGCAGCTGAAGATCAGCACCACCGAGGCGAAGGAGCAGATGGAGGTCTACTTCGCCCGCTTCGGCCGCATCCGTGACTATCTGTACGAGGTGGTGGAGCAGGCACGCAAGGTCGGCTACACCGAGACGCTGTTCGGCCGCCGCCGGTACCTGCCCGATCTGGATTCCAGCAACCGGCAGCGCCGGGAGGCCGCCGAACGGATGGCGCTCAACGCGCCCATCCAGGGCACCGCGGCCGACATCATCAAGGTGGCGATGATCAACGTGCACCGGGCGATGCGCGAGGCGGGTCTGCGCTCCAGGATGCTGTTGCAGATCCACGACGAACTGCTGTTCGAGGTCGCCGACGGCGAACGGGAGACGCTCGAGGCGCTGGCGCGCGAGCAGATGTCCGCCGCGATCGCCCTCTCGGTGCCGCTGGAGGTCTCCGTCGGCGTCGGCCGCAGCTGGGACTCCGCCGCGCACTGACCGGCGCGGGCGCACCGCACCGACATGCCGGGCCTCACCGCACGGGCCCGGCACCAGGTATCCCGAGAGCTATCATCGGGCCACCGCGCGCAAGTAAACGAATCACGGTGAACGGGACCCATGTCCCGTGCCGCGCGGCCACCTACCGTGGGGCTGGTCACACATAGGGATTCACGCATACCGAGCGCAGGGGATGGCCCATGACTGTCACCGATGAGTACCTGGAGAACAACGCGGCGTACGCGAGCACCTTCCAAGGCCCGCTGCCGCTGCCGCCCGCGAAGGGCGTGGCCGTGGTCGCGTGTATGGACGCGCGGCTCAATGTCTACGGCGCGCTCGGCCTCGCCGAGGGCGAGGCGCACGTCATCCGCAACGCGGGCGGCGTCGTCACAGCCGACGAGATCCGCTCGCTGGCCATCAGCCAGCGGCTGCTGGGGACCAGGGAGATCATCCTGATCCACCACACCGACTGCGGCATGCTCACCTTCACCGACGACGACTTCAAGGCGGGCATCCAGGAGGAGACCGGCATCAAGCCCGAGTGGTCGCCGGAGGCTTTCTCGGACCTGGAAACCGATGTGCGCCAATCGATCGCGCGCATCGTCGCCAGCCCGTTCGTGCCGCACAAGGACTCCATCCGCGGCTTCGTCTTCGACGTCGCCACCGGAAAACTGAACGAGGTTCTGCCCCGATAGGGACGAATTTCACACTGCGCCAGTGAGATCCGGGTGAAGTCACCCGGATCTCACTGCGTCGTAGCGTATTCACGAGAGCTGCCGCACGATCAGGCGCGCCGATCCGGCGCCGAGATCCACCTCGTCGCGGGGTGGCGCGCCGTCGGATGCGTCCTCCCGATGCATCAGCGTCGTCATCCGCTGCTCGAACTCGTGGTGCTTACCGCCTTGGAAAACCGCCGTGACGTCTTCGAACCCCGCCGCCGCGACCGGAAGCCCCGACCGATTGCGAGTCCAGGGCAGCGCGCGGCCGCCGGTGAGTTCGTTCCAGGCGACTTCGGCGAAGGCCAGCAGGATGAGCAGGACGGCCAGACCCGGAATGGTCATCGCCACGAGGAGACCCATGTCACCGACGCTACCCTTGCCCTGACCGCACCGCCCTGAACTGCACGTTTGATACTCGCCAGTAGACAATTCGGGCATCGAATGTGGTTGCTATTGCGCCGCGATGTCCCTATCCTCGATGCCGTGCCGAATCCCGCCGACCGCCGCAACGCAGCGCTCCTTGTCGCAGACCGCGACAGCGCTGTGCTTTCGGCGTCGCTCATCGGGCCCTCCGTGGCAACGCAGGCTACCGCCTTCGTGTCCGAGGATCGCGCCGAGCTACTTCCGCTCACCGCGATGGTGGCGTCGCTTCCCCGAGTCCTCGTAGTAGCCCGCCGTAGCGGGGTCTGATTCGGGCCGGCCCCCTCGCTGCGGGCATTTCCACTTGTTAGTGCTGGTCCCCTCTGTCAACTGAGCCACGACATTCTTCGGGAAGACCTACTTTCAATGACCATCCTGACTCTTGATACAGACATGTTCCAGGCCGCCGCGCCCAAGGGCCTACGGGCCGAAGCCACGGGGCTGACCTCGGCGGAGTTTCACAGCCGTTACTGCGCGCACGGCGGTCCGATCCGGCTCGGCGAGTGGTCGCCCGCGGGCGCCAGGACCGCGGAGTTCACCGCCACGCTGGAGTTCGCCGGGCACCTGCGGACCGTCGTCGCCACCGGCAGCCCCGTCGCGGCGATGACCTCGGCCCTCTACGAGGAGGGCTACCCCGTCGAGATCCTGCAATTCCACCAGCGGCGCACCGCCGAGGGCACCGCCACCTTCGTGCAGTGCGAATGCAACGGCAGGCGCGGCTGGGGCGCGGCGATCGCGGACGACGGCGCCGAGTCGACGGTCCGCGCCATGATCGCGGGCGTCAACCTGCTCGGCGCGTCCTGACATCGGGTCATTCGACCTCGGGGCGGCGGCCTGCCGCCCCGAGGTCCGCACCCGGCCCCTGACGTGCGACAGGCCCGGACACGGACTGCCGCTTTCGCGTGTCCGTCCCCGGGCCCGGGTGAATTCCGTTGTGGCGCAGTGCCGCACCGCGCCACGCGAACTACTGTTCGGCCTTCTGCTGCTCGGCGAGCTGCTTGCGCACCTCGTCCATGTCCAGCGCCTTGACCTGGGTCACCAGATCCTCGAGCGCCGCGGGCGGCAGCGCGCCGGGCTGCGCGAACACCAGCACGCCCTCCCGGAAAGCCATGATGGTCGGGATGGAGCGGATGTTGGCAGCCGCCGCGAGGCCCTGCTCGGATTCGGTGTCGACCTTTCCGTGCACCACATCGGGGTGCTTGGTGGAGGAGGCCTCGAAAGTCGGTGCGAAACTCTTGCACGGGCCGCACCAATCGGCCCAGAAATCGACGAGTACCACGTCGTTTCCGGTGACTACCTCATCGAAATTGTGCTGGGTCAGCGTCTGGGTGGCCATGACGTCCTCTCGTTTCGGTGTGCCTGCTACAACGCGGGCTGCCTCGGTTATCTTCCACGACGGATCCGGCCAACCGGCCATTCGCGCCGCTTATCCCCGTCCCATCGACGGATACCCAGCACCGTCGCGGGGAAATCCCGGTCCCGCGCGACGGCGTGAATGGCCTCGCCGAGCTGGTGCGGGGGCACCCGCCTGGCGAGGGTGATGTGCGGGGTCCACGCGTCCGGATGCAGGTTGGCCGGAACGCCGGGGCACGGGGAGATCGTGTGGAAGATCCGGCGATGCAGGGCGAGCAGCGCCTCGGACGGGACCACCATCCGCACCAGGATGGGGCGGCGGGCGCCGAAGACCACCAGCCCGCCGAGCCGCACGGGGATCGGCGTGAAGGCCTGCTCGTCCAGCGCCTGCTCGATGCGCGGCCAGATCTGCCTGGCCACCCCGGCGGTGATGTGCGGGCGGTTGGACTCGTCGGTGCGCACGGCGAGGCTCGGCACGCCTGCTTCCGCCAGCAGTTGCCACTGGCGGCGGATCTCCGTGTCGGCGGCCTCGTCGAGGAGTAGTTCGACCGACTGCACCATGGTCTCCCGAAGGTAGCCGCCACCGGCGTGTCCGCGGGCCGGTTCCGGCGGCCGGGCGCGCCGGCGGGAGGATGTCCCGGTGAACGACGTGAAGCGACCCCGGGCGCACCGGGCACTGCGACTCGGCCTGATCGACGGCGACGGCATCGGCCCCGAGGTGGTGCGATCCGCCAGGCAGGTCGTCGACGAGACGCTGTCCGCGGCGGGCGCCGCCCCGGTCGAGTGGGTGCCGCTGGCCATGGGACACCAGGCCATCGCCGAGTTCGGCACTCCGCTGCCCGAGCAGACGCTCGAGCAGCTGGCCGCTGTGGACGCGTGGATTCTCGGCCCGCACGACAACGCGTCCTATCCGGCCGAACATCGCGTCGCGCCGGGCGGGGTGATCCGCAAGCATTTCGACCTCTACGCCAACATCCGTCCCGCGCGGGCCTTCGCGGGTGTGCACGCGGCGGCGCCGGATATCGACCTGGTGATCGTGCGGGAGAACAGCGAGGGGTTCTATGCCGACCGCAACATGTTCGCCGGGTCGGGGGAATTCCGGCCGACGCCGGACATCGCGATGTCGGTCGGACTGGTGACCCGGGCCGCCTGCGAGCGGATCGCGCATCAGGCGTTCCGGCTGGCCGCGACCCGGCGCAAACGGGTGACGATCGTGCACAAGGCCAATGTCCTGCCCCTGACCATGGGCCTGTTCCGCGACGTCTGCCGCGCGGTCGGCCAGGATTACCCGGGAATCGAGGTCGACGAGGAACACGTCGACGCGGCGGCCGCGCACCTGGTCCGCGCCGCCTCCGACTACGACGTCCTGGTCACCGAGAACCTGTTCGGCGACATCCTGTCCGACCTGGCCGGTGAGTTGAGCGGATCGCTCGGGCTGGCCGCGTCGCTCAACTGCTCGGCCACCACGGCCATGGCGCAGGCGGTGCACGGCGCGGCCCCGGCGCTGGCCGGGCACAACCGGGCGAACCCGGTGGCGCTGCAACTGTCGGCGGCGATGCTCTTGCGCTGGCTGGCGACCCGGGACGCCGAGACGCCCCTCGCGCGGGCGGGCGAGCGGATCGAACGCGCCGTCGCCGCGACCTTCGAGGCGGGCATCGCCACCGCCGACCTCGGCGGACTGGCATCCACCAGTGAATTCACCGAGCAGGTGTGCGCCAGGGTGCATCGCAGGTAGCGGTCAGCGAAATTCGCGCGGCCCGGCCAGTTCTCGCAACCGCGCCCAGTTCAGCGTCGGTGGCGGCACCCGCGTGCCCGGCCGCGTCCGCGGCACCCGCACCCGCAGAGCGCCGGGCGAGATCGCACAGCGCACCGGCGTTTCGAGGCGGAGGGATTCGCCGTCCACACCGACCGGGATCTCGGCTCGGTCCGCGTCGACGACCACCTCGGTGGCGGTGAACCGCACCAGGCCGCGATCGTGCGCCCGCCGCAGCAGGCCCACCGCTTGGCGCGTGCTCGCCACCGTGACCGTCACGACGCCGAGCAGGCCCGCGTCCAAGCGGGCGCGGCGGCCGAGGCCAGCGAGATCGCCGGTGGCGTAGGGGCCGTTGCTGACCAGGACCGCCTGGGGCCCGTCCACGGACACGTTTCCGATGCGCGCTCGCAACCCGGTGCCGGAGCCACGTCCGAGCAGGTCGGGCAGCAGGCGCAACACGGTCCCTGTCTTGTCGTTGCGATACTGCGGACTCCGCACCACCTCCGCGTAGACGCCGAAGGAGGCGTTGTTGACGAACGTGCGCCCATTGACGGTGCCGAGGTCGACCAGGATCTCGACACCGTCGCGCAGCGCATCCAAGCCCGCGGCCGGGTTCTTCGTATCCAGTCCGAGATCCCGCGCGAAATGGTTTCGCGTACCGGCGCCGATCACCACGAACGGTAGCCGGTGTTCCGCGGCGACCGCCGCGACCGAGGCCTGCGTTCCGTCGCCGCCCGCCACGCCGAGGAGGTCGGCGCCCCGCTGAACCGCTCGCCGGGCCAGCGCGGCGACATCGATCGGATGCGACCCGGACAGCAGCGCCACTTCGGCACCGAGTTCCCTGGCCTTTCGTGGCAAGTCGAACTCGACCACCTTGCCCCCGCCGGAGCGGGGATTCATCACCAGGAACGGGTGGTGTGCCGGGGCGGCGGGGAACTCGGGCAGTCGCGACTCCCCGGGATCGTTCCGCAATGCCCGGCGTGCGCACGCCACGGCCACCGCGACCAGGGCGCCGGAGACCAGCACCACCCACAGCTGACGCTCCCGGACGAAGAGAAGCGCCACCGCGACCGGCGGCAGGATCGCCAGAGCCGCCGAAGCGACCCGCACCGCGCCACGGTTGACCAAGGACCAGTAGATTCCGGCGACGCCGACCGCGACACCGCCCGTCGCGGCGATCAGCAAGGTGAGCAGACCGAGCAGCCCGGACACCGCGAGTGGCAGCACGGCCGCGGCGATCACGGCGGCGAATGCCGCCCTGGCCCACCACTGCCGAGCCATCGGCGGCTGCGCCGAGCGGCGCTCGGCTCCCGCCATCACGTACCGGTCCCCGCCGGGGCCCCGTCCTTCGTCTCGGGCTCGGCCGGTTGCTGCCAGGCCCGAGCGGGACGAATCAACAGCTCCAGCAGGAGCAGCGCCAGCAGCGCACCCAGGACGATCCACACCACCACGAGACCGGTGGGGTAGCGCCAGAACACCAGCAGCAGCGCGGCAATGCCGATGATCGCGCAGCGCAGCGCGGTGCGCGCCCGGAAAGCCCAGGTCTCCACGGGGTTCGGCGGACGCGATCGCCGCAGTCGCTGTACCGCGTCCATGGCACGCCCGAAATCGCGGCGCACCACGGTGGCCGAGGCCGAGCCTCCGGTGAGGTAAGCGCCCACCGCGATCACGAGACCGAGCACGGCGACCCCGCGCAGCGCGGTCCGCAGCGGAACCAGCACCGTGTCGATGAGGACGGTGGCTGCGTCCGGCGACAGCACATCGGGCGGCATTCTGTCCAGATACACCGCGCGCGCGATCATCAGCGCGATCGCCAGGATCAGCATGCCCACCGCAAGCGCGAGCCCCACGAAGGCCAGGGCGCGGCGGCGACGGCCGACGGGTGCCGCGGCGATCGCGGCCACAGCGGCCGCGATCGTCACCCACGGCAGCACTGCCGAAGCTTTGTCGAGATTGTCGACCGCCCGTTGCGCCCGTACCAGTTCCGGCGACCGGAACAACACGAACTGTTTGTCGACCGCGGGGACCTTCTCGGCGAACGTGAAGCCGCGATCGATCAGCCGAGCCTTGACGTTCTCGATCACGGTGCGCAGCGAGAGGCTCACCGTGCCGTTCTCGTCGACGGTCACCGACTGCGGGCCGACGTGGCCGGTCAGCACCCCCACCAACCTGGTGTGGGCGGCGCGGTTGGCTTGCACCCACAGATCCTCGAACTGGTCGCTGCGCACGAACGACAGCACGGTGTCGTTGACGAAGCCGCGGGCCTGCTGCGTGATCACCGGCGCCAGACCCTCGACCGCCCGGTCCACCCGAGGCCGGTTCGCGGTCGCCGGAACCGCGTCGGTCAGCGCGGCCAGGGCATCCGCGGTCAGGCCCTGAATGTCGACGCGAGCGAAGATCTCGTCGGTGACCGTGTCGGCCACCTCCGTCTGCAGCGCCGGATCCGACCCCAGCGGCGCCACCGTGCTCAGGTACCGGTCGGTGTCGAGGATCTCGCCGCGCACGAACCGCGCCAGCACCGTGGTGATCGCCAGGACCGCGACCAGCACCGACAAGATCGCCACCGCGGTCCACCGCCACGCATGCCGCGGTGGCCGCGACGCCCGCGGCGGCGCACCGCGCACCTCCGTCCGCAGCGCGGCGACCTCGGCGCGAAGGCGCTCGAGCTCGGCTCGTTCGTCGGCGCTCAGCCGACTTTCGGGTGCGTTGTCACTCGCGTTGGAATCCATGGGTTCCTCACTCCAGGAACGGATTCGGGCTGCGTGACGCGACCGGCAGCGGCGCTGCTCAGGCCGTCGCCGAGCCGGAGGGCGGCGCTCCGGGGCCTGCGGCGGAACCCGGCCCCTGGAACGTGGTCTCCGGGTTCCACGTCGTGACGGCCCAGATCACCACCACGTCCAGCGCGATGATGAGGATGGACCAAGCCGGGTAGTACGGCAGCCACAGGAAGTTGGCGATGATCGACAGCGCCGCGATGACGATCGCCGACACCCGTGCCCAGATCGCTCCGGTCATCAGCGCGATGCCGACGACGATCATCACCACGCCGAGCACGACGTGAAGCCATCCCCAGGCGGTGAAGTCGAATTCGAAGGTGTACTGCTGGCCCTGGACGAACAACTCGTCCTCGGCCACCGCCGAGATTCCTTGGAACAGCTGAAGGAACCCGACGGTGGTCAGTATGATCGCGGCCGCAATCGATGTGCCCGCGGCGATGCCTTGCCGGACGCGGTGGTTTTCCTGGCCCACAGGCGTGTATTGCGACATTTGCGGTTCCCTTTCGCGACGAATTCGTATCGGCATGGGATGTGCGCATGCACGCCATGTCGGGGCGGGCTTCGAACCTGAGGGTCCGGGCCGGGCTGAAGGTTTCGCGACCGGGTGGCGGTCGGCGGCGTACGCTATGACTGAGATTAGCATCGGGATGGCAGCCGAGTTCGGAGTTGTCATTTCTCGGATCCGTGATGCCGGTGCGTATTCCGGCAGACCCGCGAGAGGCCGATCGGCACCCGGGCCCGATTCGAACGGATTTCGTCATTTCGCAACGGAAAAGAGGCTTCCGGTGACCGATACCGATATCGACGCGATAGGCCCCATTGACTATCTTGTTATCGAATTTCCGCCGGATCGACCCCCGGACGGTTCGGCGCTGCCCATGCTGGCCGACCTCGTCGAGCGCGGCATCGTCCGGGTCCTCGATCTGGCGTTCGTCCGCAAGGACACCGACGGTTCCCTCACCGGAATCGACATCGCCGACATGGGACTCGAAGGGGACTTCGACATCACCCTGTTCGCGGAGGCGGGCTCGGGCCTGCTCGACGAAGCCGACCGCAGGGAAGCCGGGGCGGCGCTCGAACCGGGATGCTCGGCCGCGATCCTGGTCTACGAGAACAGGTGGGCGGCGCCTTTCGCGTCCGCGTTGCGCCGCAACGGCGCTCAGCTGGTGGCCTCCGGGCGTATCCCGGTGCAGAGCCTTTTGTCGTCGTTGGATGCCCTCGAGGCACAGAGTCGATAGGAGACCGTCATGCCGGGTTTGCTACGCGGTGTCGCCCGCACCGCCGTCGTCGCGGGCACCGCGACCGCCGTCTCCAATCGGGTCTCCCGACGTCAGGGGGAGCGCTGGGCGGCGCAGGAACAGGCGCAGTACGACCCGTACGCGCAGCAGCAGTATGCGCCGCAACCCGCCGCGCCGCAGCCCGCGCCCGCACCGCCGAGTGGCGGCGGTGCGGGCATGGACCGGATCACCGCGTTGAAAGAACTCGCCGAACTCAAAGCTCAGGGCGTACTCACGGAAGCCGAATTCGAGGCCGAGAAGGCCCGCATCCTCGCTTCTTGAGCGCGAGACCGGCGCTGGTCACCGACCCACCGGCCGGGTGGGCGCCCCGCTCGGTTGCGGCGTCGGCGCTGCGCCCGCTTGCGGCGCCGCACCGGGCTGCTGTCCCGCCAGTGCCTGGGCCTTGAGCTGCTCGAATTCGGCCACGGTGATCGCGCCGGAGTCGAGGAGGGCTTTTGCGTCGGCGATGCTCTCCGCGGGAGACCTGCCCGCGACCTCCCGGATGTACTGGTCGGTGGCTTGTTTCGCTTCTGCCTGGGCATGTTGGGCGCGCAGGGCCATGCCCCGGCCCCGGACGACGAGGTAGACCAATGCCGCGAGGTAAGGGAACACCACCAAGGCGATCACCCACACGGCTTTGGCGATGCCCGATACGGAGTGATCCCGGAACAGATCGACCAGAATCTGGAACAGCACGATCAGGTATGCCACGAAAGCGAATACGAGGATCGTGTACCACACGTAGTCCCAGAACGAATCCATGATGTGAACCTCCTCTGACGAGCCCGCGGCGCATTCGAAATCCGCGGCTCACCATGTCCTGGATCGGACCGTCGGACGGCCCGGTGGCCGGAAAACAAACCTTTCTCTGTGCGCTTGCCGGGCTCTGCCTGTCGTATATCTCTTTGTTCGGTAGGCCAACCCGCATCGGTGCTCGGGGCGGGCGTCGGTGCGAAGCGTCCGAAAAAGGGAACCTTTCACCGCCGCCGTGTCGCTCGAATATTCGAGGGCACATCAATTTTCGAGTGTCCGGACAGTCGCTCGGTTCATCCGTCGATCCGGAGAAACTCGTCCGGCCAGAAAAGACCGGCAAATAATCATCGGCGCTGGCGGAGGCGTCGTCAAGATTGCCGGGGAATTCGGCGCCGGCGCCGCAACGGCGTCGTCGCGCGAATGGAGCCGGTGTCCGATGGACCGCGTGCGCGGAAATGTGAGCGCCGTGTCCACCGCCACGCCCCGGACAGCACGTGTGGGAAGAGCCGCGGCCTGCGGCGGCGGAACCGGGCCGTCGCCGAGCCCGAGCCGACGTCGTTCATTCGATCCGCGGTGCGGCACCCGGCGGAGTAGGGTCTCCCCGCCGGCGCCCCGGCACGGGGTGCGCGAGCAGATCGTGTTGCTGTTGCATTACTGTCCAGCGCGGAGCGGCCCGGTCGCTTAAATTGCCAAACGGGTGATGACGCCCGGGTAGCGTGGAGCCAAAATGTGGAGGGCTGCTGTGTCTGATCGTTCGTTTCTCGGCAGGCGCGCCCTGCGAGCCGCCACGGGCGCGCTCGCCGCGGGCGCACTTGTACTGACCGGATGTACCACCAACACCGAGGACACCGGACCCTCGGTGGCCAAGGTGCAGGTGGACAAGGTCGACGAGATCGCCGCACAACTCCCCGACAAGATCAAGCAATCCGGCCGGCTCGTCGTCGGGGTGAACATCCCCTACCAGCCGAACGAGTACAAGGACGCCAGTGGCCGGATCGTCGGCTTCGACGTCGACCTGATGGACGCGATCGCCTCCGTGCTCGGCGTCAAGGCCGAGTACGTCGAGTCGGCCTTCGAGAAGATCATCCCGTCGATCCAGGCGGGCACCTACGACGTGGGCATGTCGTCGATCACCGACTCCAAGGAACGTGAGCAGCAGGTCGACTTCACCACCTACTTCAACGCGGGCATCCAGTGGGCCCAGCAGAAGGGCAAGCCGGTCGATCCGGAGAACGCCTGCGGCAAGAAGGTCGCCGTGCAGGCCACCACCGTGGAGCACACCGACGAGGTGCCCGCCAAGAGCGCCAAGTGCGTCGCCGCGGGCAAGCCCGCCATCGATATCAAGTCGTTCGACGAGCAGAGCGCCGCGACCAACGCGCTGGTGCTCGGTCAGGTCGACGCCATGTCGGCCGATTCGCCGGTGACGGCGTACGCGATCAAGCAGAGCGGCGGCAAGATCGAGAACGCGGGGCCGGTGTTCGACTCCGCGCCCTACGGCTGGGCGGTGCCCAAGGGCGCGCCGCTGGCCGCCGTGCTGCAGAAGGCGGTCCAGCACCTGATCGACACGGGCAAATACGCCGAGATCACGAAGAACTGGGGCGTGCAGGAAGGCGCGATCACCAAGTCCGTCGTCAACGGTGCCGTGAGCTGATCGATGACGGACAACGACACTCGGCCGGCGCCCGGCGATCCCGGGCCCGGCGGAGCGGATTCGACGCGGGAGCCGGAGCCGATCAAAGCGGTTCCGCTGCGCAGGCCGGGGCGCTGGATAGCGGCGGCGGTCATCCTCGTCCTGGTGGGGCTGTTCGTCTACGGCGCCGCGACGAACCCGGCGTATCGCTGGGATACCTATGGGAAGTACCTGTTCGACACCAGGATCACCGCGGGCGCGATCGTCACGCTGGAACTCACCGTGTGCGCGATGGCGATCGCGGTCGTGCTCGGAACGGTGCTGGCCGTGATGCGGCTGTCACCGAACCCGGTATTGCGCAGCTCGGCATGGGTGTACCTCTGGATCTTCCGCGGCACCCCGGTGTTCGTGCAGTTGGTGTTCTGGGGGCTGGTCCCCTCGCTGTACAGCCGGATCCAGCTCGGCGTTCCGTTCGGGCCGGAGTTCTTCCACCTCGACGTGCAGCAACTGCAGGCCGCGTTCGCCTTCGCCGTCCTCGGCCTCGGGCTCAACGAAGCGGCGTACATGGCCGAGATCGTGCGGGCCGGGATCAATTCCGTCGGTGAAGGGCAGCGCGAAGCGTCGTTCGCGCTCGGCATGTCCTGGGGCCAGACCATGCGCCGCACGGTGCTGCCGCAGGCCATGCGCGTGATCATCCCGCCGACCGGCAACGAGCTCATCGGCATGCTGAAGACCACCTCGCTGGTCACCGGCATCCCGCTGAGCACCGATCTGTTCGGCCGGGCGCGCGACATCTACGGCGTGAACTTCCAGCCCATTCCACTACTGTTGGTCGCCGCCACCTGGTATCTGGCGATCACGAGTGTGCTCATGGTCGGGCAGTACTACTTGGAGCGCTACTACTCGCGCGGCGTCTCCCGCACGCTGACCACCAAGCAGCTGCAGGAGCTCGCCGACGCCCAGCGGGGGGAGAAGGCCAAATGAGCGTGCAGGTCGAGAAGACCACGGCCCCTCCGATGGTCCTGGCGGACCGGGTCTGCAAGAACTTCGGCGCACTGCAGGTGCTCAAGGGCGTCTCCCTCGAGGTGGGCCGCGGCGAAGTGCTGTGCCTGATCGGGCCGTCCGGCTCGGGTAAGTCCACCTTCCTGCGCTGCATCAATCACCTGGAGCAGGTGAACGCGGGCAGGCTCTACGTCGACGGCGAGATCGTGGGCTACCGGGAGAAGAACGACAAGCTCTACGAGATGCACCCGCGCGATGCGGCCAAGCAGCGCCGCGAGATCGGCATGGTGTTCCAGCATTTCAATCTGTTCCCGCACCGGACCGCGCTGGACAACATCATCGAGGCGCCCACCCAGGTCAAGAAGGTGCGCAAAGCGGAGGCGGTGACCAGGGCGCGTGAGCTGCTGGACCGGGTCGGGCTGGCGGACAAGGCGAACGCCTACCCGGCGCAGCTGTCCGGCGGGCAGCAGCAGCGCGTGGCGATCGCCCGTGCCCTGGCCACCGCCTCCGCTTTGCGCACCTTCTTGACCTG
>NZ_JBSGEZ010000090.1:0-24580 GCF_053603155.1 Nocardia sp. NPDC004260
CCAGCAGCGCTCCGACATGCCGGCGCGCACCGGCCATCGAGTCACCGTGCTCACGGATCCGATCCTGATACATCCTCACCGCCCGAGCGCGAGTCCCCTCGTCGAACTTCCGTGGTGCCGCCATGGCTGACAGTCTCCCTTGCTATATCAGGAGTCTCCAGCCAGTCCAGGACGGTTCAATTGCCGATGTCGAGTACGCGACCGCGGCATGGGTCGAGTGGTACAACAACCGGCGCGTGCATTCGAGTCTGGGCATGATCTCCCCGGCTGAGTTCGAGGCGGCACATTACGCTGACACAGACCGATGGGCCGAGTGACTACCGGCTCGTAAACCACCCGCAGAAAAGCCGGGACGGATCATCAAATCCTCCCAGCGCCTGGGCCGTCACCGGTGGGTGATCGAGCGCACGATTTCCTGGCTGAACGGCTACCACCGCCTCGACATCCGCTACGACCGCAAGGCCACCCACTTCCTTGCCTTCCTTGCCTTCCTCACCCTCGCCGCGGCACCGACCTGCTACAAGAAACTCGCCAAATCAGCCACATGAGACATGCTCTTAGCTCCACAAACCACCAGTTCAGGCTCGGTTTCCCACCGGACCTGACCTGTTTTGTTCGGCCCGACCCCACGGAAACCCACGGTTTGCACTCTGGTTTGCCAGCGGACGCCGGATAATCCGGGTGGGCGGACATGTGGGTCCGGGCTGGCGGACATGATTTCTCCGGATTGGCGGACATCAGGATCTCCGGGACACGCCTGAATATATGCGAAACGGGATCTCTTCAGGCGGGTTGGCTGGCGGTGTGTGATCGCTTGCCAACTGCGTCGAAGGGATCCCGTTGACCAAGTCTGACAGGGAGGTCATGGAGATTCTGGAAGCGTTCGACCTGACACGCTGCGCGCATTCGGCCGCGGCGCTGTCGGGGGTCGATGAGAAGACGGTGGCCCGGTATGTCGCGGTCCGCGACGAGGGTTGTGATCCGCTGGCCAAGCAGCGGCGGGCGCGGTCGATCGACCCGTTCATGGGCAAGATCGAGGAGTGGGTGGACAAGTCCCAGGGCAAGATCCGCGCTGATGTGGTGCATCAAAGGTTGCAGGCGATGGGGTTCACCGGCACGGATCGGTCGACTCGTCGTGCGGTCTCCGAGGCGAAGATGGCGTGGAAGGCCGGTCACCGGCGGAAATACCGGCCGTGGCTGCCGGAACCGGGTATGTGGTTGCAGTTCGACTGGGGCGAAGGCCCGAGGGTGGCGGGTCGTCGGACGCAGTTGTTCTGCGCGTGGCTGGCGTGGTCGCGGTTCCGGGTGGTAATCCCGTCGTGGGATCAGACCCCGGGTTCGCTGGTTCTCGGGATCGATGTGACGTTGCGTCGGATCGGTGGCGCGCCGACGTATCTGCTGACCGACAACCGAGAACGGTGACGGTGGACCGGATCGCTGGGCTGCCGGTGCGGCATCCCGAAATCGTCACGGCGGGGCGGCATTACGGCTGCAAGGTGGAGACGTGTGAGCCGTTCGACCCGGAATCCAAGGGCGGGGCCGAGCACACGGTGAAGATCGAGAAAGCCGATCTGGTGCCGACCACAGCCAACCTGTTGCCGGAATACTCCTCGTTCACCGAGCTGGCCGATGCGTGCTGGGCGTGGTGCGAGCGGGTCAACGCGCGCCCGCATCGCGAGACCGGGGTCGCGCCGATCACCCGGCTCGGGGTCGAACGGGCGCATCTGCATGTGTTGCCGACCGCCCCGCATGCGATCGCGTTGGGTGAGGAACGCCTCGTCGGTGACGATCAGACGATCCGGTGGGGATCGGTGCGGTATTCGACCCCGGACGGGTATCAGGGGCAGAAGGTCTGGTGCCGGGTCGCTGGTGAGGAGCTGGTGATCACCGGGAGAAACCCTCGAGGGCTGGCCGAGATCGCCCGCCATCGGCTCTCGACCCCAGGTAATCCACGCATCCTCGACGAGCACTACCCGCATCACGAGGGCGGGGATCTGCCGCGGGTGCGGAAACTGCGGCCCCGAACCGCCACCGAGATCGCGTTCCTCGACCTCGGCGAAGGCGCCCGCCGCTGGCTGACCGAAGCCTCCGCGTCCGGGGTGTCGCGCATCCGCGCGAAGATGACCCGCGCGCTCGAGTTGGCGGCGTTGACCGGACCGGAGGCGGTCGAGGAAGCGCTCGGTGTCGCCGCGGTCGCGGGCCGCTTCGACGACGGTGACCTGGCCGCCATCGTCGATCACCTGGCCAAGTTCTCTCACCTGGCCGATGTCGTGCGCGCCGACGAGGCGCACTCGGTCCAGCCCGGCACCAGCAACTGGGGGAGGTTCGGCGCATGACCCATCCCAAAGCCCCGGCGCTGCCAGAGGAATTGGACAAGATCTGCCGCCGGATGCGGCTGCCCTATCTGCGCAAAGCCGCCCCGGACGTGCTCGCCACCGCCCGAGCCCAACGCTGGGACCCCGCCGAAGTACTGCGGGTGCTGCTGTCCGGAGAGGTCACCGGGCGAGACTCCGCGACCCGGCGCCAGCGCCGCAAGAACGCGAACTTCCCCACGGCAAAACGTTCTCCTCATGGCCGCCGGAGGAATCGACCATCCCCGAAGCCACCCAGAACGCCCTGGCCACCCTGGAATGGGTCGGCGGGCACGAGAACCTGGTGGTCGCCGGAGCCTCCGGCACCGGCAAGAGCCACTTCGTCGAAGCGCTCGCGCATTCGGCGATAGAGAACGACCTGCGAGTGTCGTGGTTCACCCTCGAATCCCTCGCGACCACTATCGGCAAGGCCAAAGCCGACGGATCGATCGCCCGCGCGGTCGCCCGCATCTGCGCCTGCGACCTGATCGTCTGCGACGACATCGGCATGCTGCCCGTCGGCCCGGACGCCGCCGAAGCGTTCTACCGCGTGATCGACGCCGCATACGAGCGCCGTTCCATCGCGGTGACCAGCAATATTCACCCCAGCGGATTCGACACGATCATGCCCAAGACCTTGGCCACCGCGGCAGTCGATCGGCTCCTGCACCACGCGCATCTCGTGCTGACCAAAGGCGATTCCCACCGACTCGCCGAAGCACTCGCCGGCAAGGGAGTGATGCCCTTGGCCTGAGCACCCACCCGGAGAACTGATGTCCACCCGCCCGGAGACCTGCTGTCCGCCCAACCGGACCCGTTAAGTCCACCCGCCCGCAGAACCCGATGACCGTTGACACTGGTTTGTATCGGATGGGCCGGTGGGTGTGGTGATCCCGGGCCGATACCATTGGCGACTTCCCCCGGGCGAGGTGACGGTTGCCCGGATCGAAGTAGCGCCTTGGCCGATATCCTGTGCATATCGTGGGGAGGCCGACCATGGACGATGCTCTGCAAATACCGCATC
This sequence comes from Nocardia sp. NPDC004260, assembly GCF_053603155.1. Lineage (NCBI taxonomy): Bacteria > Bacillati > Actinomycetota > Actinomycetes > Mycobacteriales > Nocardiaceae > Nocardia > Nocardia sp. NPDC004260. The sequence goes on from NZ_JBSGEZ010000090.1 coordinate 3,376, forward strand.
TGAGAGCCACCGCAGACTTGGAACTCCGCCCGTGGTCGTTGTCTGCGGCAGACCTCGAGCTTGTCAGGGAAGCTTCTGCCGACGACCTGATTCCTATAACCACGGATCCGGCGACCTTCTCGCGCGAGGCCGCAACGCGGTTTGTCGAACGCGAGCGGCAACGAGCGACCGATCGAGCCGGATACCCGATGGTGATCGTCCGGCGACGGGACAACACACCACTGGGAAGTATCGGCCTGTGGTTGAAGGACATCGACGAAGGCCGCGCATCGCTCAGCTACTGGGTGGTCCGCTCTGCCCGCGGCCATGGCGTCGCCGCGCATGCTCTGGCGGCAATGGCTACCTGGGCGCTGGAAGAGCTGCATATCCCACGACTCCAGCTCTTTGTGGAACCTTGGAACCGCGCTTCGATCCGCACTGCGGAGAGAGCCGGTTTCGAATGCGAAGGGCTCCTCATATCGTGGCAGAAGGTCGGCAATCGACGCCGCGACATGTTCATGTACGCGCGCCTGGCAGCGGGAACCCTTGCCGAGGCGGATCGGACTTGCACCGGTTAGACCTCGATGGCCGGTTGTCCGGCCGTCGCGGGTGATCGTGAACCGATATCACTGCTGGCACAGTGTTCGATAGGCCCGGCGGTGCCGGGTGCTCACCTCGTGCTCGATCCCCACGGCCTCGCTTGCAAAATTACTCGAGACTATGCTTGATCTGCGTTTGTACGCACCGCCAGTGGATAAATCCGCTCGAAACATCTGATGAATCGCTCACCCTCTCTATGAGAGGACCGTCCGATGGGTTTTGCAGAGATGCGCCGGTTCCGGCGTGATCCGTTAGGTTTCCTCGAGAATCTGCGCCGGACCAGCCCGGTAGAAGTGTTCGGGCTGCCGTGGGGCGGGTGGTGTGTCGGCGATACGGGTCTGGCGCTGAGGGTGTTGAGTGACCGCGCTTTCAATGCGGGGAAGTCCGGGTTCTTCGGTTCCATGCTGCCTTCGCGGTCTGCTCAGGTCGATTTCGGCCGCGCGGTGCGCGCGATTCTGCGGACACATACGCCCGAGTATCGCGAGTCCCTGGCGGCGGCGGTGATCGAAATGCCCTCCGTCACCCGCTGGCCCGCAGCGGGGGTCGAGCTGGTGTATCGGTGCACCGCGCACCTGTTGCTGCACCCCGATGGCTCTCCCGAGTTGCGGCAGCTACTGGAGCGAAACGCACGCGTCGGCGCGCTTCGCCCGGCGCGAATGGTGCAGCGGGCGCGGGCGCAGCTGTTGCGCGCCAAGCTGTCCACCGCGCTGAACGAGCAGATCCGGGACCGGCGCAGCACCACCGGCCGCGGTGCGGAAGCCGAACCGCGGGATCTGCTCGATGCCGTGATCGGTGCCTGTCCCGACGGCATCGCCGATACAACGGTGGCGCAGCTGTATGTGCTGATGTACCGGTCCATTGTGGGACCACTGGGCTACTCGCTCGCGTGGTCGGTGCTGCTGGGCAGTCTCCACTCTCCCGGCGCACCATGGCCTTGGCCCGTCGACTGGGTGGTACGTGAGGCCCTGCGGCACCGGCCGGTCTCCTGGATGGTCAGCCGTCCCGTCCCCTATCCCGCCGAGTTCGGGGGGATCCCCTTCCAGACCGGCGACCTGCTGTCCGTCAGCCCCTATCTGCTCCATCACGACAACAAACACTGGACCAGACCAGGAGCATTCCAACCCGACCGCTGGATTCGACCGAGCGAGCACGGCCCATTTGTGCCCTTCAGTTCCGGCCCCTTCACCTGCGCCGGCGCCGCGGTCGCCCACGATCTGGTCACCGACGCGGCCACCGCCCTCGTCGAGAACACCTCTATGCGCGTCATCAGCGGCGGTGATACCCGCCCGATCGTGACCAATGCCGCGACCCCCAGGCCGTTCACCCTGCGGCGTACCCCACAAGCTCTGTCCACGCCCGACCGAGCCCCAGGAAGGAGGTGACATCATGATCAAGGCATTGCTGTTCATCATCACCAACACGCCGACCCGTACCTGGAACCCCGCTCAATACGGATGATTCTGCTACCGGCTGGATAGCTCGACCAACGCCAGGCGTGGATGAAACGACCCGAGATCCCCAACCTGTGTGGCGGGGATTCGGGGACACCATCGTGGTCCGCCTGGGGTGATCACACCCGCGTGCGGACATGTCGCAAGCGCGGCAGGGGCAGGTTCGTGTGTCGACCTCGGCCAACGGCACATGCGCCCCGTCGGCGAGGGGACGACCCGCGGGTAGGACAACGACCTGCTGTTCGGTACGCAGATCCTCGGTGTCGAATCCGGCTGTCGTGTCGTCGTAGGGCCGGTGCAGAGAGCAACGTCTGCACGCCCGTTGCGCAGCAGGAATGGCCGCAGAGCCACGGCGTGATCCCGATCGCATACGGTGACCGCGCCATCGACCGGATCAAGGCCGCCGCACCGGGCGGCGTCGAGGCCTTTCTTCTCTTAGCTCCACTCGTTGAAGAAGCCGCAGGTCACCCGCCTGCGGCTGCTTCGTTGTGCGGCATTGCGCGATCAACAACGCGGTGGCTGTGTGTGTTGTCTGTCAGCCGGACCGCCCAGGGCTTCATGGCCGGGCGCGCTCGGCACCCCGGTCGCGTTCACCGATTGGCGTCCAGCACTGCTGCGAGGCCTTCTTGTAGGTCCTTGACGAAATACTCGGGTACCTCGAGTGAGGGGAAATGTCCGCCGGTTTCGGGCGAGTTCCATCGGACGATCTGTCGGTACCGCTCCTGTGCCCAGGGGCGGGGGCACTTCTCGATGTCGCGGGGATACACGGTGATTGCTGACGGGACGTCGACCCGAAGTTCGGGGTCGAACGAGTTGACGCCACCATGGCTTTCGTAGTAGATGCGGGCCGACGACGCGCCGGTCCGCGTCAGCCAGTACAGGGTGACGTCGTCGAGAATGCGGTCTCTGGAAATCGTCTCGAACGGGCTGTCCTCGGTATCGCTCCACTCGGCGAACTTGTCGAGGATCCAGGCGAGAAGCCCGACCGGTGAGTCGACGAGCGAGTAGCCGATGGTCTGCGGTCGGGTCGCCTGCTGCTTCGCGTACGCCGCGCGGTGGCGCGTCGCCGATCCGCTCCAGAAATCGCGGGTTTCCTCCGTCCATTCGCGCTCGGTCGCCGTCAGTCCTTCCGTTGTCAACCCGGGCGGTGCCTCCGCGAGCGTGGTGTGGATGCCGAGAACATGCGCCGGGAACCTGCCGCCGAGGACCGTGGTGATCACACCTCCCCAGTCGCCGCCGTGGGCTGCGAACTTGCTGTAGCCGAGCCTTTGCATGAGTTGCACCCATGCGGCCGCGATCTTTTCGATTCCCCACCCGGTGGTGGCCGGCTTGTCGCTGTAACCAAAGCCTGGTAGCGACGGGGCCACGACGTGGAACGCCGGCGTGTCCGCGTCCTTCGGATCTGCCAGCTCGTCTACTACATCGATGAATTCGGCAATGCTGCCAGGCCAGCCGTGCGTCAAGATCAGGGGAGTGGCATCTGCGCGCTCGGATCGGCGGTGCAGGAAGTGGATTCCCAGATCGTCGATGGTCGTGCGGAACTGGCCGATCCGGTTGAGGCGCGCTTCGAACGACCGCCAGTCGTACCCGGTGCGCCAGTAGTTCACGACGTCGACGAGGTCGGCGAGAGGAACGCCCTGTTCCCATCTGCGAGGGTCGGGGGCGGCGCGATAGACCGTCTCGGCCTCCGGTAGCCGCGCTGTGGCCAGTCGCGCACGTAGATCGTCGAGGACGGCGTCGGTCGCGTGAGCTTCGAATGCTTGCACGTCGACGGGATCGGGCGTGAAGACCGGATCGAGGTGGCCAAGTGCGGGCATGAGACCTCCTGTTCATCGCGAAACCGGCTACGGCCTTTCGGGAACCGGCTAAGACGGTTCTAGCATGGCTCCGCGTCGTCCGGCAACCAGCTAAGGTGGTTCCATGCCTGCTGGGCTCCCTGACTTTCGCCTCGGTAACGTGCTAGCGACCAGCTTCACGGGGACTCTGTCCGAGCGCCATGGCGACCCTGTGGAACGCATTCCCACGCCGCAGCGACTCGTCGACTGGCTGGTCGTGTACGGCCTGGCCGTGGACTCCTGCACTACCGCCCAGTTGGAACTCGCCTGGGAACTGCGGGAATCGATTCACGCCGTCGCGACAGCGGCCGCGATCCGAGAAGCTCTTCCCGCGTCTGCTGTCCAGGTCATCAATGACAGCAGCATTCGGGGTCGGGCGGCGGCCATTCTGACATCCGAGGGCAGTCGTCAATGGCGACTCAGCTCCGCTTCCTGCGTAGAAGATGCCCTAGGCGTGATCGCCGCCGACGCGATCAGCATCATCGCAGGCGAACGAGACGGAAGACTGGCCTTGTGCGCCTCGCCGACCTGCCGAGCAGCCTTCTTCGACACCAGCCAAAGCCGCACCCGCAAATGGTGTGACATGAACACCTGCGGGAATCGTCAGAAGAAGGCGCGCTTCAATGCCAACCAGCGCAAGAACACTCGAGGCTGACTACAGCCAGCCATGGTATGGCTTGAGTCCGGCGCGGTGCGGGCCGGTTTCGCACCGTCTGCGGCCGAGCGGAGCGCCTCGGCTACATGCTGGCGCCCCATGCCGGTGACTTCGAACCTCGAACCGTAGTTTATGGTTCTGTACTCCGCCGTAATGGCCGCACCCGGCATTCCCACCACTGGAGCCAGTCGTTGCGGTGGCGATGAGACACTCTGACGGTGAGCGACAAACCCGTCGGCGAGATGTCCGGCAGCACAATCGGTTACGACGACGAATTGCCGCGGCTCCCCATCCCGACGTTGGAGGAGACGTGCGAGCGGTTTCTCGAGCGGTGTTCGCCGTTGCTGACCGACGAGGAACTGATGGCCACGACAGCGGCCGTGGATCAATTCCTTGCGTTGGACAGTGCGGCCCGGACGTGGCAGGCCGAGATCGAGCGATTCGATCGGACGCCGGGCGTCCACAGTTGGCTCGACGCCTTTTGGACATCTCGCCATCTCGGCTACCGCGACAGTATCGCGCTCAGTGCGAATTCCTTCTTCTTGCTCACGGACTCGGAGCACGGTCAACTCGAACGTGCCGCCGAACTGATCGCACGCGCCGTCGCGTACAAACTCGAACTCGACGCCGAGATGATTTCGCCCGTGATTCTTCGTGGCCGCCCGGTGTCCATGCACCAGAACCGGTGTTTGTTCTCCACCACCCGAATCCCCGGCATCGAATTCGACGCCGTGCGCTCCGCTCACAGTGCCGGAGCACCGGGCTCGTCAACGGCCCGGCACATCGTCGTACATTTCCGTCGTCAGGCGTTCCGAATGGATGTCCTCGCAGCGGACGGTACCCCACATCGCATCGAGGATCTGATCGCCGGGCTGGAGGCGATCAGGGGAGCCGATCCGGCCGCGGAGCCGTCGCCGGGAGCGCTGACAACACAACCGCGCGCGGCATGGGCGAGGGCCCGCCAGGCTCTCCTCGAAGATCCGGACAACGCCGCCGCGCTCGAGACGATCGAGACGGCACTGTTCTGCGTCGCGCTCGAGGACTTCGCGCCCCGAGACGAACGCTCGGCCTGTAACGGGCTCCTGCATGGTGACGGCGAGAACCGCTGGTACGACAAGGCATTGACATTCATTGTGTTCGCCGATGGTCGCGCTGGCGTCAACATCGAGGAGTCCGGCCTGGACGGAACCACGGTTGCCGGCTTCTGCGACGCGATTCTGGCGAATGCGACAGCCATCTCGGCGGGCCGGACCGGCCGAGCGCCCGCGATATCACCGATCGAATTCCGTTTCGATGAGGACCTGCGGCACGAGATCCGGCAAGCCGCGGCCGACTTCGGCAAACAGGCGGGCGAGATCGCCACGGAGGTGGTGACGTTCGACGACTTCGGCTCGGATACGGCCAAACGTCTCGGAATATCGCCGGATGCGTTGGTGCAAGTGGCTTTCCAACTGGCTCATCAACGGTCCAGGGGATTCCTTGGCAGCACCTACGAATCCGTAGCCGTGCGGCATTACCGCCACGGCCGCACCGAGGCGCTCCGGGCGGTCACCCCCGAAGTCGTTCGTTTCGTGGCATTGATGAACGACTCGACCGCCACGCACACCGACCGCGCCGAAGCGCTACGTGTCGCGGCGGGTGCACACGTCGCCAACACCAGAGAATGCCAGGAGGGGCGTGCTCCCGAACGGCATCTCGTGGAGCTACAGCGAATTCAGCGTCAGCACGGCGAAAAGCCGCTCGCGATCTACGAATCTCCCGGCTGGCGGATTCTGCGTGACGACTATCTCAGTACCAGTGCTGTGTCATCGGTCAATGTTCGGTTCTTCGGCTTCGGGCCGCCGACCGCCAATTGCATCGGGATCGGCTATATCCTGCAGCCTGGCAGCTTCGGCGTACACCTGAGCGGTTCCAGGGGCATCGAACAACACATGCTCGAATTCGCACACGCCCTCTCTGTCGCCATCCCGGAGTTGTGCGCCCTGCTCGAGACGACATCCGTCGGCTAGCTTTGCGTATCGATGACTGCTCGTCCGATAGCCAGGAGTAGATATTCCACCCGAAAGTGAGTGGGAGTGAAAGCCTACCGAGAGCTTCTGGCAAATCGGACAGTATGCAATATGGTGCTGATCAGTCTGCTGTTCCGGACTGTTCTCAACTCCCAATCCCTGCTGTTGGTAATGCATGTGCGGCACACGTTGCACCTCTCCTACGGTGCCGCGGGCCTATTGAGCACTGTGGTCTACCTGTGCATGGCCGGAACCGAGCTGCGGCGCGGCCCGCGTCTCGATCGATTGGGCTTGCGCCCAACCATGGCTCCATCGATCCTGGTAAACGGGATCTGCTGGCTCATAGCGCCATTCGCTCCGTTTCCGGTGTTGCTGTTGCTCGCGGCGTTGGCGGGATGGTTCGAAATACCGGTCATCAATGTCGCGAAACAGGCCATTACGGTCGCCACGACCGAACGCGAGCGGAGGCCCGCGCTCGCCGCGTACGAGGTGACCGCGGATGTGTCGCTGTTGGTCGGGCCGCCGCTGGGTGTCGCGGTGATGAATATCTGGGACACGGCGATGGTGCTGCTCGTGGTCCGGTTGGTGGCCGTGGGTTGCGGTGTCCTGTTGCTGAGACAGAACCCGCCGCTGCGAACCGAGACGAGCGAAGTGCCACGGCGGGTCCCACGGCGATCCTGGTTGCAGACCGGCTTCGTGACAGCATGTGTCGGATACGCCGCAGCCGCTGCCGTCCTCTGTGCGGAGGAACTGAGTGTCATCACGGCCATGCACGACTTCCATGCCAAGCACGCGATCGGACTGGTGCTGGCCATCGGCGCAGCCGGTGCGGTGGCCGGTGGGTACGGGTACGGCGCGATCTCGAGAACCATCTCGCCCTACGTTCTGCTGGTCGGACTCGGAATCGGCGTGTCGCTCTGCGCCCTCGCGGTCGGGCCGGTTTCGCTGGCCATAGCCGTTTTCGCGGTCGGCGTGCTGGCCGGTGCTGTTTTCCCGGCCTGTACCGATCGGATGAGTGCTGCTGCTTCTGAGGATGCCCTCGGGGAGGCCCTCGGCTTTCATTTCAGTCTGATGTGGGTCGGCGTAGCCATGGGAAGTATCGGGGCGAGTCAGTCCGTCGACTTCGCCGGTTCGTCAGGAGGCATCCTGGCCGCAGCCACGATCGGTATCGGCGCCGGAATCGGGCTGGGCCGGATCGCGGCTCGTGCCGGGCCCATTCCCGGGGCGTCCGGCCAAGTGAATCGAGCATTCATCGTCACCGCGACCAGGCGGATACTGGATATCGCGCAGATCACCCTTGCTCGAAATGCCGATGGTTCACTCGACGTCCGACTCGGCGGAATTTACGCCTTCGAGAAGAAGGTGAAACAGCCGGTTGCCGGACATCGCAACGGAACGGAATCCTCGGCCGTATCGTCACTGGATTCCGAGGCTGCCGACCTCGGTCGAACCGGAATAAAACAATTCCCGACGCCTTGGACCGAAACTCCTTCCTCTCCTCAGCGAAAAGGCTCACCGTGGAGCCGGCCACTCGCTTGAACTCCACGGTTTCGTCAACTGCTGTGGCTGCCCGGCTATCGCATCAGCATGCAACTAGTATTTCGGAGGTCGACCAACCGTGACACTTATCCGTACGCACAGTTCGAATCATCCGAATCCACTCGGGCACATAACCAGCACCACCTACGAGAGGCGTAGTCTCGATCGCGCCGTAAATTTATCGGACGCGCATTGCCGCCAACCGCTGACGCCCTCCCAAGTCGAAATTGTCGAACGATTTCCAGAGTTGTTCCACGAGGCGCGAAATCAATCGCAGTCCGAGCTGGAAGAGGCGTTCCTCACCGCTTTTCTGCGCCTGGCCGGCGAGCCTATGCATCAGGATGCCTCCAGGTATATGCTGTCGTATTCCGCATCATCCGCGATAACAATGGTGGTAAGCCACTGCGCTCGCGCGGGAAAGCGAGTCGCGTTGATCGAGCCGGTGTTCGACAATATCTCCTCGATCTTGCGCCGAGAGAATGTCGAGCTCGTGCCGCTGCTGGAACAGGATTGCACCGTCGAAGACCTGCCTGCGGCGATGGCTCGGCTCGATCCTGCGGTGGTCTGGCTGGTCTCGCCGAACAACCCCACCGGATGGACGCTGTCCGAACCGCGGTTCAGAACGTTGGTTCAGTGTTGCGTCGACCGTCGTTGCACCCTGGTTCTGGACTCGTCTTTTCGATTCTTCTCACCTCTGCCGAGCGGTTGGTCGCAGTACGAGGTCCTGGAAGAATCGGGAGTCTCCTATATTGTGCTCGAAGACACGGGCAAGACCTGGTCCACCAGCGAGATCAAAGTCGGATTGACGGTATGCAGTCCGGATATGTACCCAGATATGTACCGGCTGCACGACGATCTGTTGCAGAGTGTCTCTCCTTTCCATCTCCGGGTGCTGACGGAATTCATCGAGGACAGTTCGAAGAATGGCATCGAACACAGCATCCTTCCTTCCGTGCTGGGAAATCGGGCTATTCTCCGCTCGATTCTTGCGGACGGGGGGCTGGAATTCGTCACCGAATTGCGATCGCCCGTCTCGGTGGACTGGCTCCGGCTCCCAGAGGGACTCGAGTGTGAGGATTTCGTCCATGAGGCGATCTGGGAGGGAGTGCACGTGCTACCCGGAACGAACTTCTTCTGGAACCAGCCGGAGCGCGGGCGAAAGTTCGTCCGCGTCGCCTTGGCTCGCGATCCGCAACTGATGTCGGCGGGTGCGCAGTTGCTGCGAGACACCGTAGTCCGGCTCGCCGCGAAGGATGCATGACCGTGCGCGGTCGATCGAGCCGTTATCGCGCCTTGCTCACCGGGGCTGAATTGAAGGCAGCCGAAATCGAATGGCTTCGTCGGCAGAATATCGAGGTAGAAGTCTGCCGTCACGACCTGTCCGAAGTCGAATTGGCGCGCGCTCTGCTGGACAAGGACGCATACATTCTCGGTGGTGTAGAGCGTGCGACCGCTGCCGCGTTGTCCACTGCCGACGACCTCAAAGTCATAGCGTTCATGGGTGTCGGGTACCACGCATACATCGATACCGCGGCAGCGACCGCGGCGGGAATCGCGGTGACCAACGCGCCCGGAGCCAACGCACGCGCGGTCGCGGAATTCGCGATCGGTCTCATGCTCGATGCCTGGCGCAGGATCACAGACCTGACGGTGGAAACGAAGGCCGGTCGATGGCCCGAGACCCGGGCGCGCGACCTTTATGGGAAGACGCTGGGCATTGTGGGAATGGGGACCATCGGCACCATCGTTGCCCGGATAGCGGTCGGCGGGTTCGGGATGCGAGTGGTCTACGTGAGTCGAACAGCCAAACGGGAACTGGAACGAGACATCGCCGCTCGCCGGGTCGAGCTACCCGAGCTGCTCGCCGAGTCCGATGTCATCAGTCTCCATGCTCCATACGGCCCGCAGACAGCCCGGATGATCGGCGCGGCACAACTCGCTGCCGTCAAGCCCGGCGCGATTCTGATCAACACTTCCGAAGCGGAGCTCGTAGATCCGGCGCCGTTGCGAACCGCGTTGCTCGACGGTCGCCTCGCGGCCGCTGCCATGGACGGCTACTACGTCGTGCCCGCGCCCTCCGACCAGCACGATCCCTTCGGGTTGATCGCGTTGGGCAACGACAAGCTTCTCGTCACGCCGCACGCGGCCGGCGCTACCGAGGAGTCCTACCGCGCGATGCTCGCGGCTAATGCCGAGTCGGTCGCGAACATCCTCGAAACAGGAGAAGACCCACGAGTGGTAAACCCTGGCTTTCGCGATCATGCCCATTGGCTGCCAGCGCGCCACCGCCGCTAGGACGTCGGCACAACCGTCGGATGTGGATCATACGGCCGGGAGGGGCGACGGCTCGCTCAGGTGGCGGATATGCTCGCGGGTGCTCGGTGAGCGGTCGGTGGAGCCGAGGTGGAGTGGTTCGATGATGTTGTCGCCGCTGCCGGGGATCATCGCGTGGCCGGTGCTCGGGTATACCTCGGTTCTGATCGTCGGAAGGCTGCTGCTGTTCCGCGACACGATCGCCGATCAATTCCTGAACCGGATATTGCTGTGGTGCCTACTCGGACTGGCGTTGTATCGGTGCACCTGGACGCCCGCTGTCATCGAGTTGGCGCAGCTTCCAGCCCTCGGCTGTCTTGTCGCGATGTCCATGTACATGCTCGGTCTCGCTCGATTCTGGGATGCCGACAGCGATGTGACGGCGATATGGCGCCGCCAGCGCGTCTACTCCCGCGTCGCGGTGGTCTCGGCGGTCGCCATCCTCGTCGCGGGTTGCCACGCCCACGCTCGGGGGCGGGCCATCGATATGGGTTCCGATCTCGACGGGACGGTGCTGGCAATCGCTTTCGGCGGACCGATGGCGATCAGTGCGGCGATGCTGCTGTGGGTCGGCAGCCGGTGGCTGCGCCGGACCGAATCGGCGAAAGAGAAGGTCTTCTACTACACCCTGATCATCGACTCCGTCTACAGCCTGGCCAATCAGGTCCTGTCCACGATGCAGGTACTCACCGGATGGCCCGAGCTGGGGCCACATCTTCCGCGTGTGGAGTTCATCACCGTCGTCTGTTTCGTTTCGAGTTCGACGCTGCTCGCGGTACCGCTGGGGACCTGGCTGATCGAGCGCGTAGGCCTGGACCGGCCTACCCGCTCCTGCCGCAGGCTGCGACCGCTGTGGCGCGATCTCACCGAGGCGGTGCCGGAAATCGTGCTCTTGCCGGACACCGACGCGCGAGAACCGGTGCTTCCGGCGACGCGCTTGCTTCGGATGGCGGTCGAGGTACGCGATGCCCTTCTGCATCTGCGACCATATTTGCCGGAAGAACCGGGTGATCCGTGGGCGGACGAATTGCCCGTCCACACCGAGCATTACGCGCACAAGCTCGCGTACGCCGTGCGCGCCAGGAAGGCTGGTGTGCAGCCGGTCGGAGCGGAGGTCATCCTGGGTCCGCCCCTCGGGGCACGAGATTTCCACACCGATCTGCAGCACCTGCTCGCCTTGGCGCGAGTGTGGCCGCGAGCCCATGCCACTCTCGGTAAGGACGAGCGCCGGGCGGTCCGCGAAACGGTGTTCCGGCAGCGACTCCGTGATACTCGTGTTGCGGCACACCCCGCGCCTTCGCGCCCGGTGGCTGTCACGCGAAGCGCACACCGGCCTTCGCGCGACGAGCACCCCTGAGCCGCGCACCCCGGCACGGTGAACCTGAGGGGCATCCCGCCGCCGCGATGGACAGGTGCTTTCTCCACGGACTTGGGTATCCGGTCGGTGTCCTGCGGCGGTCTCCGTCGTACTACCTGGGACGGAGGAGCAGCATGACTCACACGACTCACACCGGTCTTTCCGACACCGCTGGTCGCGTCGCCCGGAGCAGCGTGTTCGCGCGATTCGCCCGCGCGGGCTATGTCATGTCCGGCCTCGTGCATCTGCTGATCGGCTACATCGCCATCCGGCTGGCGTTCGGTGGCGGGGGGAGCGCCGATCAATCCGGGGCGATGGCCGAACTGGCCGATAAGCCGGGCGGGGTGTTCACACTGTGGGCCGGTGTGGTCGCGTTCGTGGCGATGGCACTGTGGCGGCTGGTGGAGGCGGTTTTCGGCAGCGCGTCGAAGCCGGACACCGGCAGCTGGAAGTCCCAAGTCTTCGATCGGGTCAAAGCGCTCTCGCTGTGCGGTGTCTATCTCGCGTTCGCCGTGACCGCGTTCCGTTTCGCCAAGGGCAGCGGGCAACCGAGCAGCAGCCAGAGTGTGGGGCTCACGGCACGCCTGATGCAGAACACGGCGGGGACGATCGCTCTTGTCGTGGGTGGGCTGGTCATCATCGCGGTCGGCGGCTACCACGTGCACAAAGGCGCCACGCAGAACTTTCTCGACGATCTGAGCGGACACCCGAGTGCTTTCGTGCGGCGGCTCGGCACGGTGGGATACATCGCGAAGGGGCTGGCCGTCGCCGCGGTCGGGTTGCTGGTGATTCTCGCCGCGACCGAATCCGATCCGAACAAGTCCGCAGGACTGGACGGAGCCATCAAGACGCTCGGCGCGCAGCCCTTCGGTGTGGTTCTGCTCCTGATCGCCGGGCTGGGCATCATCACCTACGGGCTCTACAGCTTCGTCATGGCCCGCAGCGCCAAGATGTAGCGCCTACCGCACGGCGGTCAGAAGCCTTGGTTGCCGCCACAGCTCGTCGAGCTCCTCGGGCAGATCCGGGACCGATCGCCCGTAGGACGCGGCGAGTTGACTCGGACTGTCGCTGCGCACCGACCAGCCGTGTCCGGCCAGCCACCGGGCGGGATCGGCTCGCTCGTCGTCGTAGAACAACTCGGCCGGATCGATGTCGCCGAACGGGTTGCAGCGGTCGAAATACTTCTTCTCGATGTTCGCGAAGCGTTTGACGTCGGTTCCCGCCACGAAGCTCTCCACGGCCAGCTCGCTGCCAGGGGCGGACCAGCCGTCGATGTGCTCGAAGAGCTTGTCCTGCGCGGCCCCGGGTAGATAGGGCAGCAGGCCCTCGGCGGACCATGCGGTCGGTTCGCCGGGTTCGAAACCCGCGCTGCGCAGCGCGGCAGGCCAGTCCTCGCGCAGGTCGACGGCCACCCGGCGCCGATCCGCCTTCGGCCGCGCGCCGTTCTCGGTGAGGACTTTCTCCTTGAATTCCAGAACTTTGGGCTGGTCGATCTCGAACACCGTGGTACCCGCGGGCCAGTCGAGGCGGTATGCCCGCGCGTCCAATCCGGCGGCGACGATGACGGCTTGCCGAACGCCCCGCGCCGCGGCCGACGAGAAGAAGTCGTCGAAGAACTTCGTGCGGAAACCCATGAACCCGGGAACCAGCGGGATGTCGTCCAGTTGGGAAGGGTCCGCCAACAGTCCGTTGAAATGCTGATGGCCCGAGGCCGCGACGAACAGGGGCGCGTAATCGTCCCGGATCAACGGATCGGGAGCGGATGTCTCCAGCGCCCGGAACGTCGCGACGCCCAACGCGGTGAGTCCGACACTACTGACGATGTCCCATACGTCTCCCTCGGTTCGCATGGGTCAGCCCACCACGGCGGTCTCGTGCTCCAGCACTTCGCTGGCCGCGCGTTCGCCCGAGCGAATGGCCCCGTCGATCCAGCCGCACATGACCGCCGAACTCTCGGTGCCCGCCCAGTGGACGCGGCCACACGGCTCGCGCAGAGCGTGGCCGAATTGGGTGAGCACACCGGTGGGCGCGTGGCTGAGCATCCCGCCGCCGGAATAGCGCTCGGCGCTCCAGTCCTGCTCGATGTAGTCGACGGGCGAGCCGGCCTGCCGGCCGAATCGCTCGACGAGTGCGTCGAGGATCGCGCTGCGGCGCTCCGCGTCGTCGAGCCGGGCCAGCTGTCGTGCGATGGGTCCCTCGATGATGACGCACAGGACTCCGGGCCGCCCGGTGTCCGTGCACGCATCGATGGTGATCGTCGCGGGCGAACCCGGCGCGGCGGACTGTCCCGACAGCCCGTCACCGCGCCAGAACGGCTCGTCATACACCACGGAAACCTTGATGATCGAACCGCTCGGCATGCGCTGATGCAGGAAAGCGCGATCGGCGGGCAGCATCGGCCGGTACGAGATCTGGCCGGCGATCGCGAGGGGAACGGTGACGATCGCCCGGCGCGCGCGCAGCCGGAGGTCGGTCGCGCGGACGGTCACCCCCGAGTCGTCCTGATGGATGCAGCGAACCGGCTGCGAGAGGTGGATCGCATCGCCGAGTTCGGCCGCCATCGGACGGTAGATCGCGCCCATGCCGCCGACCGGCCGCGCGTCCTGCGCCGCGTCTTTGACGCCGAGGACGAAGCTCGGCCCGCCACCCGAGGCCATCTGGTACAGAACGAACAGCAACGAGACCTCCGAAGCCGCCGAGGTGTAGCAGCCCGCGATGGCGGTCTCGAGCAGATCGTGCGCGGGCTTGGAAAGAACATTGGCTTCCAGCCAGTGCGCCAGGCTGACCTGATCCCATTTGTCGGCTTTCTTCGCCGCCCACGGCGCTTCCAGCGGAACCGACTTGCACATATGTCCCAGCTCGAGGAACACCGCGCCGAGGTTCATCGACGCCCACGGGCTCATCGTCCACGGGATCGTGCCGGTGTAGCGGTGCTGCTTGCCGTCGACGACCATCATGGCCTCGCCGTCGGTGTACTGCTTGTAGCTCGGTACGCCGAACTCGGTCATCAGCGCTTGGATACGGTCCTGCCCGGGCCCGATCCAGGCGCCGCCGCGATCGATCCACGTCCCGTCGTCGCGTACCTGGGTGAAGGTGCGACCGCCGAGCCGGTCCCTGGCTTCCAGCAGCGCCACCGATCGACCCATCTGTTTCAGCCGCAGCGCGGCCGTCAATCCCGCGAATCCCCCGCCGATTACGCAAAAGTCGACGTCTGTCATGGCGTGCCGTCCTCGGGTTGCAGTTTCGCGCACGGCCGCCGTGCTACTGCGCTCGACCGGCGCACTCGACACAGCGGGTGCGATTCGCCTTCGATCAGGTCAACGCGTCGAATATCGGGGCAATTCTATAGCAACTTGCAGTGACGGGTCATCTCGAGTCGTTTCCGGTGCGGACGGCCTGCGAGCTGCTTAGGCTCACGAATCTTGCTGCCCGATCGCCTGGAGCCTCCTCGATGACGACGTCCCCGCCCTCTGCACACAGCCGCGCACCGCACGGTTCGCCGATCGACACCGACGGCCCGCGGATTCCTTTGTTCGCCGCGGAATTCGCCGCGGACCCGCACAGCGCCTATCGCGAGATGCGGGCGCGTTACGGATCGCTGGCGCCGGTGGAACTGGCCCCGGGTGTGCCTGCCACCTTGGTGCTCGGGTATCACACCGCCGTGCGGATCTTGAACGATCCGGAGCACTTTCCGGCCGACCCCCGCACGTGGCAGCAGGACATCGCCGCCGACTGCCCGGTGCTGCCGATGATGCAGTGGCGGCCGAACGCGTTGCGCAACGCCGGAGCCGAGCATGCCCGCTATCGGCAGGCCAACGTCGCGGGTCTGGCCAAGGTCGACCTGTACGGCTTGCACGACACCGTGGCGCAGCTGGCGACACCGTTGATCAACTCGTTCTGCGCGGACGGGTCAGCGGATATCGTGCGCCAGTACGCTTTTCCGCTCGCTTTCGCGGTGCTGAACGCGATGCTGGGTTGCCCGGCCGAGATCGCGCAGCGCGCCGCGACCGGTATGGCCGCGATCTTCGAGGGCGTCGACGCGGAACGCGGGAACAAGATGCTGACCGATTCGCTGGCCGAGTTGACGGTACTGAAGCGGGCCGATCCAGGCGACGACATCACCACGCGCATGCTCCGGCACCCGTCCGGGCTGAACGACACCGAGATGGTCCACCAGCTGGGCACGCTCTACGGCGCGGGCATCGAGCCGCAGCAGAATCTGATCGTCAACACCCTGCTGCTGATTCTCACCGACGAGCGGTTCGGCGGCAGCGTGCTCGGTGGCAGTCTATCGAGCCGGGACGCGCTCGACGAGGTGCTGTTCAACGACCCGCCGATGGCGAATTTCTGCTTCAGCTTCCCGAAGCAGCCGATCCTGATCGACGACGTCTGGTTGCCCGCCCATCAGCCGGTCGTGATCAGTATGGCCGCCTGCAACACCGATCCGACGATCCGCGCCGAACGCTACGCAGGCAACCGCGCCCATCTCGCGTTCGGCGGCGGGCCGCACGCGTGTCCGGCGAACTCGCTGGCTTACCTGATCGCCCAGGACGCGATCGATCAACTGCTCGACGCGCTGCCGGAGCTACGTCTCGCGGTGCCAGTCGACGAGCTGACCTGGCGTCCCGGTCCGTTCCATCGAGCGCTGACCGCCTTGCCGGTCGTCTTCCCGGAGTCGCAGCCGCTGCCGCTGCCGTAGTACACGGGCCGGGTCGGAAATGCGAAAGCCCGATCGCTGACCATCTCGGTGACGTGCACGGTGGGCCGATATCCGAGCTACCACCTACACCGTGCCGGGAGGCATGGTCGCCGCGGTCGGCGGGCCGGTCCGCCAGGCCGGGGCACCTGTTCGCGCGGAGGCGTACGCGTGCGTCGGGTGTGCTTCGGTGCGCGTTCGGAGTTACCCGGCATCCGCGAGCAGCCGGTAACGGATCTCCAGCCCGTCCAACAGCGATTCCAGACCGACTTCGAAGGCGTCCCGATCGATTTTCTGCTGCCGCTCGGCCAGCAGGTGCGCCTCGTTCAGGTGCGGATAGGCGTCGGCGTATACCGCGACGTCGGAGGGGAAGCCCGCGGCGAACGATCCCAGCGACGCTCCGGTGAGGAAGTAGCGCATGGTCGTGCCGACCGTGGTGGCCTCGCGGCGCGGCCAGCCCGCCGCGACGAGGCCGCCGAAGACCGCGTCGGCCATGCGCAACGCGTTGGGTCGATGGCCGGGACCGCTCGCCAAGGCGGGAACGATGTGCGGGTGTGCCGCCATGGCGGTGCGGTAGGAACGGGCCCAATCGCGCAGTGCCGAGCGCCAGTCCCGATCCGCGGCCGACAATCCCTCGAACATCGCGATGTCGACTTCGCCGAGGACGGCGTCCACGACGGCATCGATCAGGTCGTCCTTGGTGCGTACATGGTTGTACAGCGACGGGCCTTGCACGCCCAGCTCGGTGGCCAGGCGCCGCGTGGAGACAGCGGCCAGACCCTCGGCGTCGACCAGGGCGAGGGCGGTGTCGATGATGCGATCGCGGGTAAGCAGCGGTCGGCGTGGTCGTGCCATGGGCTCTCCTTTCCCTCCTCGCATTCTCGCAGGCGCGGAACCAGATACTTGCGCCGCTAGTTTCAGCGCCCTACGGTGCGGCGGAAAACTTGCGCCGCTTATGTCCGGCAACTTATGCGTCGAGCGCAGTGACAGTGCTCCATAGCTGCGGCCGGACTGCACGCCTTCCGCCGCGCACCCGCGGCCCGTCGTCCTCGTCCACGGACCTAGCTCAACGCCTATGAAACCTTCGCGTACCTGTCGCCGCGGCTGGCGCGGGCCGGTTATTGCGTCTACGCCTTCAATTACGGCCGGTCCGGCGTGCTGGAAGGCGGTGGTATCGGTCCGATGGAGGATTCCGCCCGGCAATTGCGCGATTTCGTCGAGCAGGTGCCTGCCGCGACCGGTGTGGATCCGGTGGATACCGTGGTCTCGTGGCGGATTACACGGCAGTCTTCGATCGGGTCAGGGGTTCTCTGCTGGGCGGGGCGGTGGGTGACGCGCTCGGCTGGCCGATCGAATTCCTACGGCTGGACCAGATTCGGCAGCGGTACGGCGACGAAGGCGTGACGGGCTTTCTGCCCCAGCACGCCCGGGACGCACCGCAACAGATCACCGACGACACTCAGATGACGCTGTTCACCGCGGAGGGACTGTTGCGCTCGGGGCCCGGCGCCGATCCGGTGCCCGCCTTGCGCCGAGCCTATCTGCGCTGGTTACAGACTCAGCGGCAGGAGGCGCCCGCGCCACACGTCGACGGGTGGCTGGCGAGTCTGCCCTTCCTGTACGCGGTGCGGGCGCCCGGGAACGCGTGCATGTCCGGTCTGGGACAGCAGTCCCGGGGATATCTCGCACCGGTCGCCTTCGGTGCGAGCGGGCCGGTGAATCCGCATTCGAAGGGGTGCGGCACGGTCATGCGGTCGGCGCCCTTCGGATTGTCCGGAATGGGGCCCGATCTCGCGTTCACCACCGCTGCCCGGGCCGCGCAGCTGACCCACGGGCACCCCACGGGATATCTCGCCGCGGGGGCGTTCGCGGCACTGGTCGATCGGGTCGTGAGCGGAACCGAGCTGCCGATCGCGTTGCGGGAGACGATCACCCAGCTCGCCGCCGTCCCTTCGAGTGCGGAGACGGTGGCGGCGCTGACCCGAGCCGCGGAATTGTCCGAGCACCCGGTCTCCGCCGAACAGGTCGAGCACGTGGGGGAGGGGTGGGTCGCCGAGGAATGCCTGGCTATCGCCGTGTACTGCGCCTTGTACGCGGCCAGGACCGGAGACGCCCGCGGCGCGCTGCTGCTGGCGGTGAACCACTCCGGCGATTCCGATTCCACGGGCGCGGTGGCGGGAAACCTGGTCGGCGCCGTCCACGGTGTCTCCGGACTGCCGATGGAGTGGGCGGCTGCGGTCGAGGGACGCGACGTGCTGGTGCGGGTCGCCGATGACCTCGTCATGAACTTCGGGCTCGGCGACCGGTCCGGACTCGCCGCCCGCTATCCCGTCGACGAAGGCCTGTGAGCACCTCGCGCACCTGATCGCGAGGACGCGGCGCTCACTCGCCTTTCACGGTCCGGCCGATCGCACGCACACATCGAGCACGCGGCCGCGCAGCCATCGATGAGCCGGATCCGCGTCGAGCCGGACATGCCACAACAACGACACGGTCACCTCCGGAGCGCGGAACGGCAGATCGAACGAGTGCATGCCCTGCCGCAGGATCACGGTGTGCCGCTGCGGGACCGTCGCGACCAGGTCCGAGGCCCTCGCCAGCGCCAAGGCCGCGCCGAAGCCGTCCACGACGGTGACGACCTCGCGCCGGTGGCCGGTCGGGTGCAGCGCCTGGTCCACCAGTCCCTCGCCCATGCCGCGCCGGGAGACGTGCACGTGCCGTGCGGCGGCGTACCGGGCCGCGGTGATCTTTCCCGCACAGAGCGGATGTTCGATACGCACCACCCCGATGAACCGGTCGGTGAACAGCGGTCGGCTCACGATGTCGGGCGGCAGCGCGCGCTCGATGACTCCCGTCTCCAGGTCGATGGTGCCGTCTCGCAAGGGATCGGTGTCCTTCTTCGTCTTCCGCACGAACCTCAGTCGCACCTCCGGCGCGGCGTGGCCGATCTCGGCCACCAGTTCGGGTCCGAACCGCTCCACGAACCCGTCGCTGCTGCGCACGGTGAACGTTCTCGCAAGCTCGGCCGGGTCGAGGTGATCGGCGGGCCGCAGCACCTCCTCGGCCTCCCGGACCAGGCCGCGCACGCGGTCGCGCAGCTCCACGGCGCGTGGCGTGGGCACCAGTCCCCGGGCCGCCCGTACCAGCAGCGGATCGCCGGTGGCCCGGCGCAATCGCGCGAGCTGACGGCTCATCGCCGAAGGACTGAGCGCGAGCCGCTCGCCTGCCCGCGTCACGCTGCCCTCCTCGAGCAGAACGTCCAAGGTGAGCAGCAGATTCAGATCGGGCCGCGCCATGGGCACACGATCTCACAGTGCTCCCGGGATATGGCGTGCAGTGCACAGATGAGTTTCCATCTTTGCGTCTTCCGCCAGGTGAAAGCGGGGCCTAGCGTCCACAGCGTCATCCATATCGAAGAGGTCGTCTTGAAATCAGCAGAACCCCGCCTACGGACGTCGTACGCCCGTCGTCCCTCCTTGCCTCGGACGCTGCTCGCGCTGTCGTTGTCCATGCTGTTGCCCTCGCTGAGCATCAGCATCGCGAATGTCGCCCTACCGACCATGGCGGTGGCGTTCGACGCCTCCTTCCACCAGGTGCAGTGGGTAGTGATCGCCTACCTGCTGGCCACCACGACACTGGTCGTCGGCGCGGGCCGTCTCGGCGACATCGCAGGCC
The DNA here is from genome assembly GCF_053603155.1 of Nocardia sp. NPDC004260. Taxonomy (NCBI): domain Bacteria; kingdom Bacillati; phylum Actinomycetota; class Actinomycetes; order Mycobacteriales; family Nocardiaceae; genus Nocardia; species Nocardia sp. NPDC004260. Next base: position 23,485 of record NZ_JBSGEZ010000090.1, read on the forward strand.
GGCGCCGCCTGCTGCTCGGCGGTATCGGGGTGTTCACGGTCGCGACCATGTTGTGCGGTCTGGCTCCGGATCTCGTCTTCCTGGCCGCTGCCCGCGCGCTGCAAGGAGCGGGCGCCGCGTGCATGATGGCGCTGACGATGGCCTTCGTCGGCGAGACCGTGCCGAAGGAGCGCACCGGCAGCGTCATGGGACTGCTCGGGACGATGTCGGCGGTCGGGACCGCGCTGGGTCCCTCTCTCGGTGGAGTGCTCATCGCGGCCTGCGGCTGGCGTGCGATCTTCGTCGCCGTCGCGCCGCTCGGGTTGCTCACCCTGGTCCTGGCCGAGCGCCTGCCGACCGGTGCCGCACCGGAAACCGGAAGCGCGCGTTCGCGTTTCGACATCCCCGGTACAGCGCTGCTGGCGCTCGCGCTCGGCGCCTACGCCCTGGCCATGACGATCGAAGGAAACGCGGTCGGCCCGCTCGGTATCGGATTGCTGCTCGTCGCCGGAACGTGCCTCGCGTTGTTCGTCCGCACCGAAACCCGCGTTTCCGCGCCGCTGCTCAGGCTCGGGATGCTCCGCGATCCGCTCCTGGCCGCGGGCCTGACGACCAGTGCGCTGGTCTCGACCGTCATGATGACCACGCTCGTCGTGGGTCCCTTCCACCTCGCCCGCGCTCTGCACCTCGATCCGGCCGCGGTCGGTCTGGTGATGTCGGCCGGTCCCGCGGTGTCGGCCCTCACCGGCGTGCCCGCGGGACGCGCTACGGACCGCTTCGGAGCGAGGACCATGGTGAGCGTCGGGCTGGGCGGTGTCATCGGCGGCACCGCCGCGCTCGCGCTGCTGCCCGCGAGCGCCGGGGTCATCGGCTACGTGCTGCCACTGGTAGTCACCACCCTGGGATACGCCCTGTTCCAAGCGGCCAACAACACGGCGGTCATGCGAGACGTCGACCCGCGACAGCGGGGCCTCGTCTCGGGCATGCTGAACCTTTCCCGCAATCTGGGTCTCGTCACCGGTGCGTCGGTCACTAGGGCACCATCCTTTGCGCGGATCTTGTTACGGGGTTCGTGGAAGGGACTCGGGGGGAGCCGGGGTGACGGCCTGGGTCGGTC